>JBCAWW010000169.1:0-8741 GCA_038534415.1 Bacteroidota bacterium
AGCACAAACTCACTTTCGGATTTATATGATTCGGAAACAAGCCTTTAAGGATAAAACTTTATTAAACTTACCTGAAACTATGAATGACAAAGGCTACTCTGACTTTGAGAGTAGCCCTTGACAAATCAACACACTTCCAAGAAGGCTCATGATGCCTCACAATAGCGAGATTACACCCTATCGATTAGATAAAGTATAAGGCCAACTATGCTGGCCAATGCACCAACAGCCCCGATAACGGCAAGAACTAGCAATAAAGTTTCCATACACATAATAAAATTTGGTCGTTTTATTATATGGTTCCAGCAGTAGCCGATTATCCCTTGGGGCTGTTTTTTTGTTTTTATATATCTCTATTCCTTCCCTTTAATCCGTTTGTCATGTAGCGATTACCCAGTATGAGCTAGGGGTGCTCTTGAAAGCCATACTAAATACAGCATCTCTGATAAGATCCTGCTCCCTGGGCAAATACTAGTCCGTCCCCTTTGAGCTTTGGGAGTGGGTAGTCTTTGATGGATTCGGTTTGCAATACATAGTTACGACTAGCTACGAAGCAGCTAGCATCCTAGTGTGGAGACTCTAGGGCCTTGACCCTTTGATTGTCTTTTATGATGAAGTATTTGAACTCCGGACTAAGCCATGATGTAAATTCGAAGGCGATATCTACGTGACAGTAAGTGCCGCCATAGCGACTAGCAGTGGACTCGATACCAATTGCTCCAGTTTCTTCAATAAATCGGTTTGTCCTGACTGCTTCCCTGTCATCAGAGAGTTCAATTTTAATCCCGTCCATTTGGTCGGGTTTAAAATCAATATTGTTGTTGCGCTCCCCAACCTCTAAGAATCGGATTATTGCAGAGTTTCGGAGCCAGGACCGAATCACATCGTCAGGCCTTTGGATAGGGCGGTCTGATTTTACCATATCGATTGCCAAGCCAACTCGATACAGCGTTCCATGAAATGGCGATCCCTCACAAAATCTCACTAAACTCGATCAATCCTTCTTTTGCACTAATGTTTTCGGCCGCAATCACCGCACCGAGGGCAAATCCTCGACGATTGTGGGCGCTATGTTCGATACTAAGGCTGTCTATATCTGAAGTATAGCTTACTTTATGATAGCCAACGATTTCGCCAGAGCGGATAAAACCTACTGATAATTCCTCCTCAGTCGGGGGGCGCTTTTGCAGTTCGCCCGAGACCATGCTTGACTTGCGATCCAAGCCATCTACAATTTGCTGCGCCAAAGAATAAGCCGTGCCGCTTGGCCCATCTGCCTTATAGCGATGGTGACGCTCCTCTACATAAGCATCATACTGAGCGTGTGGATTCATGAGCTCGGCTAGTCTCTGATTGAGTTTGAACAGCAGATTTACGCCTACCGAGAAGTTAGAGCTATAGATGAGGGTTCCTTTTTGGGCTGCTAGCGCAGAACGCACCCCCTCAATTTGATCATGCCAGCCTGTGGTCCCCGTGACCATCGGGATACCCGCTGCTAAAATCCGCTGAAGATTGGCCTGAAAGCTATCTGGATGGGTAAACTCGATTACCACATCGGTATTGCTGGCATTGACCTGCTCCCAGTCTGCTAGATTATTTTTGTCGATACGAAAGGCAATTTGGTGGCCTCGGGCCAGCGCTTCTTGCTCGATCGCGCGGCCCATTTTGCCGTAGCCGAGTAAGGTTATTTTCATGTCAAAAGGAAAATTTGAGCCCCATGCCGAGAGCAGGGGCACCAATATTATTAGCGGGGGCAATCATAGTTGGGAAGGGAGTCATGCTAAGGTCCTCAGACACATCATATCCCTCCATATGAGCATCAACATAAGCTTCAGCCACTTGTATCAAGTGCCAACCGGCCAAGATCAAGACACCTTGATCACGACGATTGCGATATTCGTTGCGCAAGCGCCTGATACCCTCGCTATCAAAGCGCTCAAACTCAGGGATATCGTCAAATGGGTCAGCAGAAACCTTGGCCAAGAAGGCAACCCTTGCCTCAAGATAGAGGCGGTGATTATAGCCAATCCAAACTGCTCCAGCTGCATAACCCGCATAAAAGATGGGCAGCTTCCAATAGTCTTGATTATAGACTTGACCCCAACCCGGCAAAATCAAACTCCTCTGCCAGGCAACGGTTGGGTCATATGGCGGCCGCGGTCCGGTTTTTTCAAATGCTTTGGGGAGAGGTAGATCAATATCTTCTCGCCAAAAGATCGGTATATGCAGCCTGAGTTGGCCGGAGTCTTTATAGATCTCGGGGATTTGAGCTTCGAGTGTACTGACGACCCTTTTAAAAACGGGCGTATCTACTTTGGTAGGGAAAAAACTGGTGTCGAGCGACATCGCCTGAATGAGCGAATCCATTGGCATACTGCTAGAACCCAGATTGTCGAGGCTATCAGACGGTATGCTATCCGTTGCAATACTGTCGATGCCTATCTCGAGGAGGGAATCTGTCTGTAAACTATCTCCCGCCATGATCGAAAGCGAATCCAAAGGCGTGTTGCTTAGGCTATCGATGGGCGTGCTTGTCAAGCTATCGGTCTGAGCGTTCAGCGAAGCTGTACCCACACACAAAATCAAGCCGCAAATAAATAGCGACCACAAATAGCGAAACGAGGCAAAGGAAACGGACATAGAAAGCATCAAAAGTTACCCTTCAAAGTGCAGGGCTAAAGGCAATCGGTTGTACAGATTACTCCATCAATTCGAGGATACGGTTAAGATCGCCCACAGAGCTATAGCTAATGACGATTTCTCCTTTTCCGGCGGCGTTTTGACTGATTTTGACTCTACTGCCAAAGCGCTCCTCTAAGCCTAGCTGTACTTTGCGCAAATGAATTTCATCGGTCTTTTGCTTGGGATCAGGCTTGGCTTCTTTCTTGGGCTCTTGTGGCGTGCTGAGCTTGCGTACCAAAGCTTCCGTCTGGCGCACCGAAAGGCCCTTTTCGACAATCTCGTCATAGACTCTCATTTGCACAGATTGCTGATCAATACCGATGAGGGTACGACCGTGGCCCATGGAAATGACTCCTTTACGTAAGGAGGTCTGGATATCTGGTGAGAGCTTGAGGAGACGCAGGTAATTGGTTACTGTCGACCGCTTTTTGCCTACTTTGGTCCCCAGCTCATTTTGTTTGAGGCCTAGCTCATCGATCATCCGCTGGTAGGAGAGCGCAATCTCTACTGGATTGAGGTCTTCGCGTTGGATGTTTTCGATCAGTGCCATTTCGAGCATTTGCTCGTCATTGGCGGTGCGAATATAGGCTGGTAATTGGGTAAGGCCTGCGAGTTTGGCGGCTCTTAATCTCCGTTCACCGGCGATCAGCTGATATTGTTTATCGGCCAACTTACGGAGGGTAAGCGGCTGGATAATACCATGTTGAGAAATAGAGTCAGCTAGTTCGGCAAGGGCTTCTTCTTCAAACTCCGTTCGAGGTTGAAAGGGGTTGGTCTCAATCTGATCGGTTGGAATCTCTTGTACCGTAGTGGCCACAGGGGCAGCACTATTATCCTTGCTTGGGGCGGTTTTTTTGCTGAGATCATCGCCGAGTATTTCTCCGAGGCCTTTGCCGAGTGCTCTTTTTCTAGGTTTCGCCATGCGATTGTCAATAGTAAGCAGTCGTCAGTAATAAGTAAAATGAAGGCTTTTCTTTTGGGACTGACTTCTAAGGCGAAAGTACGAAATTTTCTTAGCACTTTTTAGATCAGGAGGTCTGGGCTTCCGGCATCAATACTCCTTTGGATGCAGGCGAGGGTTTGTAGAGCCGCAAATTGCATGGCCTCCTGCGGAGAACGCTTCTGCAAATAAAGGGCATCGACAAAATTAGCCCCAAAATAATCGCCGGTGCCTCCAAAGTGTGGGTTGAGCAACTGATGGGTAAAAAACGCTCGTTGGCCTGCCTGGTGGAGACATACTTTGATGTCGGTAGGGTGAGGGAGGCTTGTCGCTAGGTAGTTGAGATTGGGAAAACGTTTTTCAAAGGCATCTAGCAAGGCTTCGACTGGGCGTTCCGCGAAGCGGTCCAAAGCCGAAAAAATCCCCAGCTCTGTAAAATTGGGTAAAGCCCAGTCGGCTCGCTCCAATAGCTCGGGCCAAGCCTCAATCACCTCCGCTGGCACATAAGCCCGCCCATGATCCCCTGAGACTGGATCGACGATGACTGCCTCGATCAAATCTTGATACTTATCCAAACATTGGCGGATAAAATGGGTTTGCTGTGCACTGCCTAGATAGCCGATATAGACGATCAACTTTTCTTGGCGTTGACGGGCCAAATCAAAGCTGCTTTGGAGCAGGGGTTCAAAATCAACTTGAGTCTTGATGATGCCCTTGAGATTGGTCAATCCACTCAGGTATAGGCTAGCCACCGGGAGCAAGCGTGTGCCCAAAAGCCGCATCATGACTTTGAGGCTGGCGGTGCCGTGGATGGCGAGGCTATGGATGCAGAGAACTTTCAAGAATAGTAGACTTTGAGTATGCTTGAAGCATTGAGGCGACCAAATAGTTTAGAAAGGAGACGACAAATCTGTATCCAAGGCTTCAGAATGAGGCAAATCTACTACTACAAAAACTCAAAGCCGAAAACTTTCGGGAGATTAAGTCAACAAATTCAATATCTTTGATCCGCCTATGCAAATCGATCATTTATACGTAACTGATTTAGATGGTACTCTCCTGAGATCAGGAGCACGTTTGTCGGATTATGCCCGCTCTGTGTTGATGAGATTGCTGAAGGCTGGCCTGCCGCTGACGATTGCGACGGCCCGCTCGATCACCTCTGTTCGACAAATATTGGGAGACCTGCCTATCGAGCTACCGATCATCTGTGGTAATGGTGCTTATATGGCCTATCTCAATGATGAGAAACACTGGTTTACCAATCCCATCCCCAAGCCCAAAGACGAGCAGGTTTTGGAGATCATCCAAGCCCATGAATTAGAGCCATTTGTGTCTGCTTATACGGGGGAGGCCAATCGTCTATTTATGACGCCCAATCGCAACCCTGGGACCCAGTGGTATTGGGAAGATCGCCAGTCGGTCAATGATCACAGATTGCAAGAAGTGAGCGATCTGAGGAGCGGTTTGAACCATCAAGTCCTCTCTTTTAATATTATCGCTTTGTTAGATTCGGTACTAGAATTGCAGGCAAGTCTGCAAAGTCAGTATGCCGAAGAGTTGAATATTTATATGTACGAAGAAGTGCATACTGGCGAATGGTATTGGTTGTCTGTCTATGACATGCAGGCTACTAAAGCCAGAGGGATAGAGGTTTTGTTGGATCATATTGGCCTCAATAGCAGTCGGTTAACTGTGTTTGGAGACAATGACAATGATCTGAGTATGTTTCGCTACGCCGGCAATCCGGTTGCAGTAGCCAACGCCAAACCTGCCATCATTTCCCTCGCCAAAGAGGTCATCGGACCCAACGAAACAGACAGTGTCGTAGAGTATTTGAGACATGCAATGGGTGGTTGAATATTGGTTTTGGAATTATCATATTTTTTTTGAATATGAGCACATGAAGCTCATTCTTCCGACCTATGTGTTAAAGCCTTTTTTCCCTGCTCCTCCGCCAAAACTCCAGGTTGATGAAGAAATCAAACTCCTAGCGCTAAGACCGCAGGACGCTGAACCTTTGTATGAACTCGTGGATTCCAACCGCGCTTACCTTGAAGCTTGGTTGCCATGGGCTTGGCAAATGCAACAAATGCAAGATATCAAGCAGTTTATCAAACAGCTCCGCTTTCGGGATGTCTATTCCGGTCGCTGGGTATTTGGTATTTGGCATCAAAACAATTTGGTGGGTTTGATCGACTTCAATGAAGGCGACAAGACTCAATCCAAAGTTGGAGTTGGTTACTGGATTGCAAAAGCATACCAAGGCAAAGGCATCGTCAGTCGTGCTGTCCAACGTTGGGTAGATTATGTATTTGAAAGCGAGACCGTCAAAAAGGTCCATATCAAATGCGCCAGTACCAACGAACGTAGCCAAGCGGTCGCGAGACGCATGGGATTTGAATTGGCCTATATCGAGCCACCCGTAGAGGTGTTGCCGGGTCAGCATCAATCTCTCAAGGTCTTTTCTATGACCGCCAAGGAGTGGCAAGCCCGTCAATGGACGATGGCTTAGATTCTTGTCTTCTTGAAGCAGCATTTTGTGCTTTCACTCCGTTAAGAGTGATAAAGCACCCCTATGAATAAATTTATTTTTCCAGCCCTATTGACATTTGCTTGTTTATTTGGCTGCCAGCCCGAAATCCCTGCGCCCGGTGGGGAGCTAGAGAACCTATACCATACTTGGACCTTAGTAGCAATCGAGCAAGGCAACAAATGGGACGCTATTCCTAAAGAAATCAATGATATGACTTTGGGCCTAAAGGCTGACCTGACTAGCAGTCTGAGCTCTGATTGCAATCAAGGAGGCGGCACTTATACGGTATCGGCTGACGGTAGTATTGATTTTAATGCCGGGATTCTGACCCAAGTTTATTGTGGTGAAATCGGCGGGGAATGGGAGCGATTATTTCTTTTCTCTCTTGATGCTGTCGAGCAGTTTAGTCTAGCTGACAATGAGCTTTGGCTCTGGAATGATGAGATTTCCCTCCGTTTCGAACGATAATTTCCCCTTTCCATGCTACGTCTATCTTTTTTATTACCCCTTCTGGGAACGCTTTGTCTCATCGCTTGCAAGCCACCTGAGCCTTTGCCAGTAGGAGGTGAACTAGGTCTATTGCACAAAGAATGGACCTTGGTCACGATTGGCGCTGATACTCCGCCTAGCGAGTGGGAAGCGATGACTTTGACCTTGACAGACCGCTTAGACGCTAAGATCATCTCTAGTTGCAATTTGGGGAGTGCCCAATACGATGCGACAACTGATGGAGACTTTTCCATGCCTTTGATTGCGATGAACAAAAGGGCTTGCCTTTCGGATGAGCGTTCAGATTGGGAAACTCGTTATATTGAGGCGCTAAGCAATGCCAACCGCTTTGGTGTAGATAGTGAAAATCTCTATCTCTGGCAGGGCCCCAACCTCATGCACTTTCAATAATTGGAAAAACTGCTGATTGAGCTACCCGCTGATTTTAATCAAGCTAGCTGCCTACAATATCTCGACCGCTCTCCCTTAGAATTGCTCCACAAAGTAGTAGAAGAGGATATCTATAAACTGGTACCGATCACTGGAGCGGAGCCCCTATTGTTGCGACTCCGCTTCGTATCAGCCAATCTACTGCAGGCAGAATTTGCCAATCGTTCTTCGCAGGAGTCCGAAAAAAAACTCATCCAAAACTATATAGAGCAGTGGTGGGACCTTGAGCGGGATCTTGCCCCATTTTACGGCCTTGCCGAACGCGACCCTCTCTTAGGCAAAGCCCTTGTCGGCAATCGCGGCCTGCGTTTGATGGGCGTACCCGATCTATTTGAAGCCCTCTGTTGGTCGATCATCGGTCAGCAAATCAACTTGCCTTTTGCCTATCAACTCAAAGGCCGTTTGGTCGAAAACTATGGCCAATCTTATGAGTGGGAAGGCAAGACTTATTGGCTGTTTCCAGAGCCTTCGGCCATTGCTAATGCTAGCGTTGAGGCCCTCTTTGCGCTCAAGATCACCCGCCGTAAATGTGAGTACCTCATCGGTGTCGCGCAAGCTATGCTAGACGGTAAACTATCCAAAGCGGAGCTCTTGGCGGAGCGTTCGGCGAAGGCGGCCGAAAAAAAACTTGTCGCCCAAAGAGGCATCGGCCCTTGGTCCGCTAACTATGTGATGATGCGCTGCTTGCGTTATCCTGACGCCTATCCGGTGGGTGATGCCGGCCTCCAAAACTCGGTCAAGCGCCTCCTGATGATGGAGCGCAAACCTACCGAATTGGAGTTATATGAGTTAGCTGAGCCTTGGACAGGCTGGGAGGCCTATGCTACTTTTTATTTGTGGGCGGCTAAGTAGGTGCTGCTTCGCAGAACGCTCATTTTTGACGGCGCAAAATGTTGCGCCGCTACTTTTCGAATCTCCTTGTGGGTGAGTCCCGAAATCGGGATAGAAGGTGCCTGATAAGACGGGAGGGAATGTTTTCATCGTCTTCTGCTTCGCAGAACGCTTGTCTTTTCAGGTCCTTCTTATGCTGTTTCCACATTAAATTTGCAAATAGTTAGGAATCCTTATTATATTTGCTGCGTATTCAAAACAATCCATATTTTTTAATCCATTTAAATAGTTAGGAATCCTTATTATGAAAAATTCAATGATTTATCTTAGCCTTTGCTTGTTGTTTGTCTTTAGCGCTGCCTGCGGGCAAAGCGAGATCAAATGGGAGGCGGCCAATGTTGATGACCTCCAAATCACCTCTACCCAAGCAAAAGTCTATGAAGACCTGGGCATCATCGCCCTAGAGATCAAGGTCAAAGGCAATGCGGGCCAATCGACGCCTCAAGCGGCGGGGCAGATGGATGGGGCACCAGTCCTCGGTTATGTTTTTCCTACCAGCTTGAAGCCCGAAGATGTGGGTTTTAGTGCTACAGAAGGGATCGTAGCCTTGGCCCTAACGGCTCACCCAGACTTTGATGACACCCCTTTGTGGGATGATGATATTGCCTTTAGTTACAACTGGAAAGCCAGGAGAGTCCATATACATCGGCATCCCTGGATGGGTAGGCGGTAGCGTGACAGCCTCTCCTTCAGCAAATTGCTTCACCGATAAACCTCCAGCGACCCGTTCGTCAGGCTGTAAAACCACCCAAT
>JBCAWW010000170.1:0-8720 GCA_038534415.1 Bacteroidota bacterium
GCAAAAAGGGCGATGGGTAGCTGGGCCACGAGGCTGGCGTTCAGCGCAGCGAAAAAGAGGATAAGGAATAACTGTTTCATGAGTCTAAGGGCTAGGGTTTAAAACAAAATCGAAAGGAAAGGGAGGGACTAAGACGGGTCTGGAGCGCGGTGTTGAGCAATAGTTCGCCTTGTAGACGGGCTACCAAGGCAAACTGACTGCCTAGGTAGAGCTCGGCTTCTGGCGCAAGCATAACGCCCCAACTGAATTGGGCTTTGGGGCGCACATCTGGACTACTGGCCTGAGCGGATTCATAGCCCCCTCTTAGGCCGGCCATTACATTGAGGAAGAGCTGTTCGTCAACGGAAAGGAAAGTATAGTGCCCCGATACAAAGGCGTGCAAGGCTTGGTAATTGATCCGCTCACTGCTGAGCGAAAACAAACTATCGCCGGCAGCATCCACGAGGCCAATTTCAAATTCGCGCTGGTACTGGAACTTCTCCCCCAGCAATCCTGCTTGTAGAGAAAGCCTACGGTCTTGATAGTAGCCATAAGCCGCTTTGAGCTGGTACTTATAAGGCGTCGCCGCTTGCGGTAAAGTCGCGATCTGCAGGTCCAAAAACTGGACGCCTGGGATATGCCGGAGGCTCTGGCCTGAAAGCCATAATGGGATCAGGCTCAGACTGAGTAATATCAATCTATGCATGAAGGTGTGGTTTGTGGTAAAAAGGTTCGAGCTAAGACTTACTCAAAGCCCGGAATAATGCTTTTGTAGGCTTGGGCTTGTTTTTTGAGACGGTTGGCGAAATAGGCATTCTTATCGATCCCTTGCTGCACTTGCCCCTTTTGCATGGCTTGAGACAGCATCGCCGCTGACTTTTCTTGCAACTCAATGCTTTGGATCATGGCATCTTGGGCCGCTTTTTGGGCGAGGATACGTTCTCCAGCGGTCATCTCTAGTTCGTTTTCCATCTTAACTTTTTGCCGGAGCTCTTCGGCTTTGACCGCCATCTCTTCGGCGAGATTGGAGTAGGACATGGCCAGATGAAAATTGCGCTTCTGTAGCAGTAGCTCTGCCGCATATTGTCGTTCTTTTTGCTTGTAGTCCTGCTCCACTTGCTCGTCAAAATCAATCGCCGGATCATAGGCCGTATTGTAGCGGTAGAAATACTCATAGAGATCCTTCACATCCGCAGCCGTACTACCCGTAGAGAGCTTTTGGTGCAGCTGCGAAACATGCGGAAGATTATAGCGCATATAAGTCGCCGGATCATCCACCAAAAACATGGCGTGCTCGAAGATATTTTGCAGATCGTGCCATTTGAGGTCTTTTAAGCCCTTGAGTTTCTGCAGGTCTTGCCGCACTTTTTGTTGCAAAGCCCAGATTTCTTCTAGCTGCTCTTTGGTTTGCTTGGCCGTTTCAATGTGCTTCTTAATGGTATTGATCGTCTCGATCGCTTTGCTGATATGAACCCCTGCCTTGCCGATTTGCACCAAGGCATTGACAAATTGGGCGGGATCATAGGTGATAAACTGGGCGCGACTTTCCTTGAGGCCAAAGAGGCTCAACAAGGCGGTCAGCAATATGATTTTTTTCATCTCAATAGAGTTTAAAGAGTACACGATAATTGTTCGTAATACGGATTTTTACCCGCTGATCGCGGAGCCGCTCTTTGGCCACATTGCGGCCGGTCATGAGCAAAGCCCCCGCATAGGGAATTTCACTTAACAGCTGATCCAAGGCTTCGTCTCCGAGATTAACCCCTTCATTGCGACTGCGCTGTTTGAGGCGTGGATCCGCATAGGCAATGCCTTCCACCAAGTCCTGATCAAAGCAGCGGAGCTGAACGGGCACAATTTCTCCTCCCAAAAAGAGTTGGGTGATGACTACTTTCACTCTGCCATTGCCAAACTGACAGATACCCACAGCAGGGGTGTTTTTGGGCACCAATTGCTCGCCTAGCATGAAGGCTTGGGTCAAACGAAATTTGATTACTTGTCCCGCCATGACTTTTTGTTCGCCATCCGTTACAGCCGTGATCAGTCCTTGCGCTTCTTCCTCCAATCTGGCGCTCATGCTGATGGTGTTGAAACCGACTAAGGCTTTTTCAGCCGTTTCGCGGCGGGCTAGGATTGCTTCATTTTGAGTTTTAGCCACCGTTTTTGTGGGCGCTTTTCTTTGGCTGGGCCGCTGATTCGCGGAACGATAAGCCTCATAGCGCCGCGCGGGATCAGATTTTGGCGGGGATGGGGGTTCTGTTGCCCCCTTTTCCTCGTCTTTCTGGCCATAAATACGGTCCCAAGTCATGGCAATGCGGTCGAGCCGATCTGATTCAATGGCTTCTTCTCGTTCTCGTTTGGGCCGAGTGCGGAGGTCTTCTTGATATTGCTCGACTCTGCCTTTGGGCCTTTGATCGGCTAAATCTACCTCTGCACTTGGCCCCGGAGGGATGGGGGTAGTTTTAGGCGCCATCAGTTCTCCGAGTAGGAAGCGGTATGCGATGCCAAAGAGCAATAGCAGTATCACTAGTCCTCCTCCCAAGAGGAAGGGCCACTTTTTGCGCTCAGCCTTTTTGGGCGCTTGCTGCGCTTCTGCCAACTGCTCGATGATGATCTCAGGGCTTTCTGTTTCCATCACAAAATGGGGGCTTTAAGGATGTAATTCATGGGTACTTTGGCCACTAAGGAGCGACTACCGTTTTTCTCACGAAAGATGATCTCCAGACTGGCACGTCTGGGCATGGCGTAGATCGGCAGCGCAAACAAAAAGACTTCCTTCTCATAAGGGCTAACCTTGGGCGCAATTTGAAAGCTGAGCGGTGCTATCTCCGTCAGAATATCTGCGAGTTCCCGGCCGCGAGTCGGTTCCCGAAACCGGAAGCCCACAAACTCTACTTCATAGGGCATAGAACTGCGGTTGTGCAGCGAGAGCTTGAGATAAGTCGCCGCATCATCATTGCGGATGTTTTCGACCGCTAACTCCAAATGATTTTCAATCTCGCCGAGCGTAGCAATCTCAGGACGCAAATCCATGAGCTGCCCTAAGTGCTGCTCCACTGCCTGCAAACTGGTATCGGGGCTTGCTAGACTCAGGCGTTCAAGCCCATCCGGCTGAGCGTTCAGACGCAGTCTTTGCTTGGGATAAAGCGCTCGACAATCGTAATAATAATAGGCCGGCTGCGCTTGATAGCTGATAAAGCCCGTGAAGTACTGCTCCTGCCCAAAACGCACAAAGAGCGTCGTCAGCGGACTATCCGCAGCCAAGGGTCTGACCGCTTTGAGCATCAGCACTTTTTGATCGGTTTTGGCGATAAAGTCGGCAGTTCCGAGATCAACCAAACTGATCGGTTCATCAAAAAGTAGGATGATACTCGAAGCCTCATTGGCATAGATCGTATCGATCGGATGGGGTTGGCGTTCGACTTGGGCGCATAGCACACTCAGCCCCAGCCAGGGGAGTAGGAGAATGAACTTTTTCATGGCTGGGCAAATTCATTTTGGTATAAGACAAATCGCCAATTCTTGATCAGCAGCCCATGTGGGTTTTGATCATTGCGAGGCTGTTGCACCAGAGAAAAAGTAGCCCCAACCGGCAAGGCGCGCTCCTCATCTTGATAAATCACCTTCTGGCGTCCGTAAACCTCACCGGTATAGGGCTCTGTTTGCATGTCTAGGCGGATCGAGTCCAATTCAAAAATTGAACGCGAACCGTAGCGGATATAATTATCGTGCACATTGCCTTTTTGAAAATCCTCGAAGATGGCCGCCCCTTCTGATTTTTCGATCATGTGCAGCGCGGTCTCGATATGCTCCGCATAGGTCATTTCATCATGGGCAAACATCAACTGCATGAAGGCCTTAATATGATTGCGGGCCTCGAAGATGGTCGGCTCATCAGGGGTCGAGAGACTGGCCTGATAAGTACCGCCTTGGGAAACCACATACACCTTTTGCTGACTGGCCGCTGCTTGGGAGAGATATTGCCAAGCCCAGAGACCGTTGCTCAGTGCCACAAGGCCAATGCTGCAGAGACAGAGCAGTACCAAGGCATTATATTTTTGAGAGAGATCAATTAACTTTTCCATTGGTAGGAGCTTTAGGGTTAGGAATCGCTTGATTGGCTTTTTGACCCGCATTGCGAACAGCTTGGGAAGTCACTTTTTGACGGAGGTTTTGGACCATGCCACGGCCCATGAAAATCATGCCCGCGCCGACTTGGGCCACCCGAGACATAAAGCCACCCGCTACGCCTGTATTGACAAAGTAATTGGTCAGGGTGGGCGTGAGCAGATACATGATCAGAGCGACCAAATTGAAGCCAATCACATAGCCGGTATCCGACAAATCATAATTGGCCGAGGCGTAGAGATTGTATTGAAAGACCATATTGTCAAGCAGTCGCAAGGTCATCTCCCAAAACTGCACCCCTACAAAGCCTTTGATCCAAGCCAGGCCAGAGTTTTTGAAACCGGGTATCATAGAAAGCACAAAGGCGATCGGACCCGTCAGATAGAGAAAGACCAAGACCATTGAACGAATCAATGAAACACCCGCCCGGACCATATAGAGTAAGCCTTCGCGTAGGGCATAACTCACGAGATTGGTAAAGCTGAGGGCTTCTTCTAGGTTGATCACGATTTCATCGAACCAGCCGTCATTGGGGTCGGGATCGCTACTGCTAGACATGGTTGCTTCTGCCATTTGAGAGATCGCATCTGTGATGTCTGGCTTGCGCGGGATCAGGTTGATGATGCCCGAAACGCCTGAGGAAAGTGCATTGGTAATCTCCGGGTAAAAGGCAATCACAAACATCAAAACGATGCCACGGATCACCGGACGATAATCGATCTTGACGCCTTCCTGAAAAAACATGCTGCGCCCATAGCTATACGCCAGCAAAAAGATCAGGATGATGGGCACCGCGACCTTGCCGGCATAGACGACATTGCCGATGAAATTATAGCCGATCTGCCGGATGGCAGGATGGAGGTCAATGATATAGCCCATGCTGTTTTTCTTCGAGGTATTGGTTCAAGGCATGCTCGGTCGTAGGCTTGGCATCGATCAGACGCGCCAAGTGATTGCGGTCTTCGGGTTTAGAAGAAAGCACCGCACTGAGGTGAGGCGAAGCTTCGAGGCTATAGACTTTGGCGTAGTCGCCTTGCTTGACAAAGATTTCGCGCCATTTGAGGCCCACGCGGATGGAGCGGATCTTGGCCACTTCGTGTTCGGTGAAACCGAAGGCCTCCCCTACCCTACTGATCTGGCTATCGTCATTGTGATTGAGGATGATCTGCGTAGCGGCATTGGCGATGATGGCCGCTCCTACTGAGGAACGCGTGATCTCCTCGACCCCTTGGGTGATGATGCACATCGAACCATTGTTTTTGCGGATGGTGCGGTACATCAATTCGACAAACTCCCCCATGCTCTCCGAAAGCATTGACCAAGCTTCGTCCATATAGATAAACTTGCGGTCGTCGGGGAATTTACGGACCTGGCTGAGGGCTAGATCCGTGATCAACAGGGCCACAATCGGATAGAGCAATTGATTGCTTTTGATGCGTGCCATATCAAAGGCCACCAAAGGGTATTCGGTAATATCAATCTCTGATGTGGCATTGAGTACTTGGCGATACTCCCCATCCACAAAGGGCTTAAGGGTGATCAAAAACTGATCGATGTCGAAGTTTTGGACGATGCGTTTGTAGTCGGGATCATCTTGCTTGGCCTCGTCGTAGTTTTCGAGCCAGTGGTAAAAGTCCGCTAGTCGCGGAACGTCGGCTTCGATCTCTTGGTAGAAGGCCGGAATCAAGACCGAAAAGACGGAGCGTTCAGCCTGGCTGAGGACTCCCCCACCCTTCCAAAGCGTGGCAAGAAGCGAGGTCAAAAAGGTCAGCTTATCGCCATCCAAGTGAAACTTCCCCTCTGGCGTTCTGCGCAGCAGAAAAGGATTAAAAGAGATGGGATGAGCCGGATCATACTCAAAATACTGCCCATCGAGCGCGGTCATGGCGTTTTTGTAGGTGCCGCCATTGTCGATGATGATTTGGCGATAACCCTGCTCGTAGCGTTGCACGATAAAACTGCCCACACTAAAGGACTTACCCGAACCCGAGGGGCCGACGACGATGGCATTTTGATTGTTGAGATCGGAATTGAAGAGGCGCACCAACAAAGGATTATGAAAGCGATCGCAGAGATAGAGCCCTTCGCGTTCGGCCTTGTAGCCGGTGATAAAGTGAAAATAGCAAAGGGCATTCTCGGCCCGCATCAAAAGCCAGCGGTAGTTTTGAAAGACATTACCGGGTGCGAGAGAGAGAAAGAGATTGGTGGTGTCGATGCTTTCAATCAGGGTTTCGGCCCCTTGCATGGAACGGAAAGCACTAACGGCTTTATCGACCTGCGTTTGCAGGCCTTTGCGGTCGTTGTTCCAAAGAAGGACCGAGACATTGAGCGACACGATCTGGTCGTTATTGACCCGAACTTCAGCGGTAAAAGCTTCCAACTCGCTCTGGGTAACTTCATTGTCCTGGGTGCTGAGGAAGTCGAGCGAAGCATTGAGTTTGCGTTCGAGATCGAGTTTTTTGAGCTCTTTGTCTCGGTTTTCGATGCGGATACTGCTAATCAACAAATGCGGTATCTCCAGATAATGGGTCAAAGGACTGATAAAAGGGAGGGCCAATCCCGCCCGATAGCAAACGGGATCAGCATGCACTCCCTGACCGATCAGCGAAAGCAGATGCACTTGCTTTTCGCCGAGGGCCATGCCTTGTTTGTGTTTTTGGATTTTGCGCTGGATGGTGCCTTCGACTTGGCGTTCGGCGAAGTCGAGATTGAAATAAGCGTCCATCAAGGCCCGCAGCGCCGCCGAATCCATCCGCTGAATCGGCATACCGACAGAATGAAACAACTGCATCAGTTCTTCGGCCAGTCGTTCGACCTTCTCTACGCGTTCGGCTAAGCCATGCAAAGGATTTTTGAGCAAAGGTCTCCCGAAAGCAAAAAAGCTGTTGACAGGATTGGCCTTGGGCTGATCGGGCGCGCCAATGGCCAGAAACAGATAGGACTGATGCTGCAAAATCGGTCGATTGTAAAAATGGTCAAGCTGCTTGAGCTCAAAATAGCCTTTGTCTTGGCGCGGGACTTGAAAAGGCTGATGGAAGTACGCATCCAGCTTTTGTAAAGTGGTGCCTACGGGTAAACTCTTAAGGCTGGCTTGCAGGGTCCGGTTGAAGGCTTGGTAATGCGCCGCGCTTTGCTTTTCCATTTCTTCGCCTTGTAGGGCCATCCCAACGGCCACGCGTCCATCTTTGAGGATCAGGACATCATGCGTGATCTCGAGATAGGGTAGGATCTCCGGAAAGTGTCGGGTTTTCATAACGGATGTTTTGTGGTTGAAAAAATCGAAAGGACAGAAAGGACAGCAGGTAATCGGGATGCTGTTTGTTAGCCGCTTTGCGGAGGAGCAGGTAGAGGCTCAGCACGGAGCTGAAAGCAAGCAGATAATAAAGCCAGGAGACTTTGATCAGAATACCCGCGAGGCTACCGGCGATGGTGAGGACCAGAAAGAGGCAAAGGAGGAGCCCGATCTGGTTGAGCGGAAGTCCTAATATCCAAGACTTCCGCTCCAGACTTTTGTACACGCGCATGCCTAGATGTCTTCGATGGCACCTAATGAGCTGAAATCGCCCACCAATACGCTAAAGCCAAACCAGACCAAGGCCGCTACGATCAGATAGACCAAATTGCGGGTAGCGTTGGGATTGCCTTGGATAAAGGCCCCGACCACTTTGATGACACCGACGACCATCACGATCACAAAAATGACGTTGACCAGACTGACGATCCAGTCTTTGACGCTCGTAAGACTGCCGGCGAGATTGCCACCAGTGGCTTGGGCCATGAGAAAGTAAGGGGTGGCAAAGGCTAGGAAAGATAAAATGCCCCGGCGGAGGGCGGTGGGGGTTTGTTTGTTGTAAAGAGGCATAATCAAGAGTTAAAGGCTCGAAAAGTGTTTGCTGTGTTTGTCGCCTTGGGTTGGGTTGGTGGCCGTAAACGCCGTCGATAGGACTCGATCAACTGACTATAGTCAACCATTGGCAAGACTAATTTATGTTTATATTTCATATATACAAATTATGAACATATTATTTTATTACAAAATAAGCTTATGATTTTGGATTGATTCTCTTATCTTGCTAGCACGATAGCACTTATTTTGTATGAACTTATATCAGCTGTATTCGAGCAATTTCCCTGCTTACAATAAATTTGGTACTCCCAAAGAGATCCACGCGCACGTACAAGCGCTGGGCTATGAGGGAGAGACGAAATTGGTAGATGGATACCCACTGCCGAGCGGTAAGGACTTTAAGGTAGAGGAAAGCTACATCAAGCGCACCAGCAGCGTGCGGGCCTCGCATTCGCTTTGGGCTCGTATTGACGAGTTTGTGGGAGATGAAGGACAACCCGATCTCAACAATCGTATCCAAGTTTTGGAGAAGGGCATCAAAGCCCTAGAGGCGATCAAAGCCTTTGGGAAGATCTATGCGTCTACCCAAAATGGGGTGGAAGAGTTTAAGGATATCCTCGCGTGTATCGCGCGCTTGCCTTTGTACGAGGATATGGGGGTGGAGCCGGTGATCTCGCGGGAGAAGGCGAAGTTGGGGATGAAGGTGTAGGGATTATTTTGCTATTAAAAAGGGCATTCCCCAACCAATTCCCTCGATTAAGGATAT
>JBCAWW010000171.1:0-8717 GCA_038534415.1 Bacteroidota bacterium
CAAGGTAGAAGCAGAGCTCAACGGCCTCTTCTAAGAGTGGGAGTATTTTTGTTGGGCTTACTGCTTCGCAGAACGCTTCCCCTACTCTATTGGGACCGGACTTAGGATCCTCTAGTACATGAATTACAGAATCAGCATCGTTCCGCGCAGCGGCAATCCTCTACAAAAAAGTCGGCTGATGAACTGATCATCAACCGACTGAGCGTTCTCCGAAGGAGAAAAACTAAGATAAATAATATCCGATCCTTAATATCTCAGCAAACACACCTGCCGCGGTAACTTCAGCGCCAGCACCAGGACCTTTGATAACCAAGGGTCTTTCCTTATAGCGATCAGAGGTAAAGACGATCATATTATCGCTACCAGAAAGGTTAAAGAATGGATTGCTTTCATCTACCTCTTGCAGACTGATAAATGCCTTCTCGCCTTCCAGAGTGGCGATAAAGCGCAATACTTTGCCATTGGCGGCGGCTTTGGCTCGAAGCTCTTCAAAATAGTCATCTGAATTTGCTAAGGCTTGCATAAATTGGTCCACAGACTCTGCCTCGACACAAGCTTTTGGCAAGATATTTTGGATGTCAATTTCGGCAGCCTCCATCGCCAAACCAGATTCTCGCGCTAGAATAAGGAGCTTACGTCCCACATCTTTTCCGCTCAAATCTATCCGTGGGTCAGGCTCAGTATAGCCTCTCTCCTGCGCCTCAGAGACGATTTCGGAGAAGCGTTTGCCTTCATTGAAGGAATTAAAGATAAAGGATAGAGAACCACTTAATACGCCTTCGATGCGCTGGATGCGGTCTCCACTATTGATCAAGTCATTGAGGGTAGTCAATACCGGCAGCCCAGCCCCAACATTGGTTTCATAAAAGAATTTGACGTTGCGCAAATCAGCCAGACGCTTCAATTCTAAATACTCTTCATAGCTACTTGAAACCGCGACTTTGTTAGGGGTTGAGATAGAGATGCTCGCGTTTAATACTTCGGGGTAGAACATCTGAATATTGTCATCAGCCGTATTGTCGACGAAGACACTATTAGCCATATTTAAGGCTTTCATTCTATCCACAAAGGCTCTCAAATCCGTTTCTTCCTTTGCGTTGGCGAGTTCTTCTGACCAATTGAGCAAAGAAATCCCGTTTTCACGAAACAGCATTTTTTTACTATTGGCCATAGCCACAATATTGAAATCAACATATTGAGTATCAAGGAGATACTCAGCTTGTTGTTTGATTTGTTTGAGAAGTTCAGATCCAATCAGACCCACGCCAACAATAAAGAGGTTGAGGACATAATAATCGGAGAGGAAGAAAACATCATGAACCGAATTGAGTGCTTTGCCCTCGTCTTCTTTACGAATCACGACGGAGATATTTCGTTCCGAAGAGCCCTGAGCGGTTACAATAATGTTGATACCATTTTTGCCCAAAGATTCGAAAAAGCGGCCAGAAATACCTGGCTTGGACTTCATATTATCTCCCACTACGGCGATAATGGCAAGATCGTCTTCCAAGACGACGGGTTTGACCAATTTGGCCTTCATCTCTAGTTCAAACTCCTCCTCTAAGGCTACCTTGGCGCTTTTGGCTTCTTCTGGTCGCATAGCCAGCGAGATTGAATGCTGAGAAGAGCCCTGGGTGATCAAGAAGGGATTTATTTCCTTGCGGGCCAATACCCCAAAAAGGCGGGCTGCCATCACAGAGGCGCTAAAAATCCCAGAGCCATCTAAAGAAAGAAGCGATACGTCGCTTACTGATGCGATCCCCTTGACTGTATGCCCATCCAATTTGGCATCACGACTGATGAGTGTACCAGCCGCATCCGGATTAAAGGAATTTTTGATGCGGATTGGGATGTTTTTTTGTAGGGCCGGCATGATGGTAGGCGGATAAATCACCTTGGCGCCAAAGTGAGACATCTCCATTGCCTCTTCATAGGTCATTTCCCCGACGGGGAACGCTTGTTTGACCTTTCTTGGATCTGCGGTCAATACACCATCGACATCGGTCCAGATTTCAATTTCACTGGCTTGGGTAGCTGCCGCAAAGATGGAGGCAGTATAATCAGAGCCTCCACGCCCCAAAGTGGTAGTTATACCTTCTTCAGTAGAAGCGATGAATCCCGTCACAATCGGAATTTTATTGGGATTTGCTTCTAGAAAGCGATTGATGTTAGCCTCTGTTTTGCCTTCATAAACTTTGGCCGCACCAAAGTGATCATCCGTAATCACCAAGTTTCGGGCGTTGACATAAACAGCAGGGACTTCCAGATAATTCAATACTTCTGAAAGCATGAAAGCGGAGCTACGCTCACCAAAGCTCTGGATATAATCCATGGTTCGAGGAGTCAAATCGCGGGTCAAGTAGAGTCCTTTGAGCAAATTGCCCAACTCAACCTGGCCCTCAATGATCTCGTCCAAAACTGCCTGATACCGACCGTAGTCTCTAGCCAGTGTCATGACCACTTCGCGGTGCTTATTGGAAAAGAAATCTAGTGTCTTTTCATAAGCCGTACTTCCGCTAGCCGCGACCTTACTCATCTCAATCAACAGATCCGTCATCCCTCCCATAGCGGAGACAACAACTGCGAATGTTTCTCCTCTTTCATGATAAGATTTAATGATATTGGCGACGTTTTTTATACGTTCAGGATTGGCTACAGAAGAGCCGCCAAATTTGAGAATTCTCATAATAGATCTGTCGATTTAATAACAATTCATTAAAGATAAGGGCAATAAATTAAAAAACCAGTAGTCGGCAACATATTGCAACGACTACTGGTTCTGCGAAGCAGCTCTCTTAAACGCCTACGCTGACAGGGTCTCCCTCGATCATCTGTATGAAGTCATCGAAGAGATAGTGGCTATCATGTGGGCCTGGCGAAGCTTCTGGGTGAAACTGTACCGAGAAAGCTTTTTTATTGCGAATGCGGATTCCTTCAACCGTATCATCATTTAAGTTGATATGGGTGATGACCACTTGAGGATTGTTTTCTAGTTCCTTACGATTGACGCAAAAACCGTGGTTTTGAGAAGTGATTTGACACTTGCCAGTAAGCAGGTTTTTGACGGGGTGATTGGCACCTCTGTGGCCATTGTGCATTTTGTAGGTATTGACCCCATTGGCAAGCGCCAACACTTGGTGTCCTAAGCAAATACCGAAGAGTGGCACATCCTCTTCAAGGATCTTCTTCACTGTCTTGACGGCATAAGGCATAGCAGCTGGATCACCAGGGCCATTGGAGATGAAGTATCCATGAGGCTCAAAGCTTACGAGCTCTTCGTAGGAAGCATCAGCCGGGAATACTTTTAGATAGCACCCTCGATTGGCGAGGTGATCTAGGATATTTTTCTTAACTCCTAAATCAAGTACTGCCACCCGAAACTTAGCAGACGGACTACCGTGGAAATAAGGTTGTACGGTACTCACTTTGGAGGATAGCTCCAGTCCATCCATTGGGGGACACTTCTTGAGCAGTTTTTGCAACTGCTTTTTGTCAGCTATCTCAGAGCTGATGATCACATTCATGGCGCCTTTGTCGCGAATGTGGGTAACCAGCATACGAGTATCGACATCGGCAATCCCCACGATGTTGTTATGACGAAGGAATGAGTCAAGAGATTCGACTGCGTCGGAACGCGAAAACAAATTGGAGAAATTGCGCACGACCAATCCTGCGATCTTAGCCGAATTGCTTTCGTATTCGGTTTCGTGTACGCCGTAGTTTCCGATATGGACATGCGTCTCAATCAGGACTTGTCCATAATAAGAAGGGTCAGTAAATACTTCCTGATATCCAGTCATAGAAGTATTGAAGCACATTTCTCCTGTGGTGGTTCCTCGCTTGCCGATGGCCGAACCTTCAAAAAAAAGCCCATCTTCTAATAAAAGATAGGCAGGTTGTTTTTGAATATATTTCATTTTGCAATCAGTCGATTATGGTCTGGTCGTTAAGAGGGATTCTTTCGTATGGGATTTCTTCGTCTTTTTCTAGTTTGGCGATAAGCGTATCCACTTTTTCCTTGGTCAAATTGTGGGCGTAGCGCCTATTGGTAATTTGACACATAGGTGCAGTATCACAAGCTCCTAGGCATTCTGCTGCCCTAGCCCAGATTTTCCCGTCTTTACCATATCCATTTTCATCAGCACCAATCTTTTCCTTGACATAAGCGAGCATTTCGGGCCCACCTGTCTCTAGGCAAGAGAAGCACGTACATACTTCAATAAGGTGCTTGGGTACTTTTTTCTTAAAGTACATAGTGTAGAAAGTCGCCACCCCATACACATGTGCATATGGAATATCAATTGTAGTGGCTACCAAACGCATGGCTTCTTCGGAAAGCCAGCCAAACTTTTCTTGTGCAATCCACAAAGCCGGCATCACAGCGGAGCGGCGTTCGGGATATTTGGCTACATGCTTTTGGATTTCCGCGACCTCCTCAGGAGTAAAAGTATATTCAACGGTACTCATATGGCTCTCTAAAAATCTGCGCTAAGATAATACCCTCACGCCAATGCTGAAAATTTTTGATAAGATTATTGGGATTCTCTTGTTTTAGAACTCTTTAGGATAGTCCTCTGTTCTGAATATTTGCAAAATTTTCTAGTCATACATTGATGAGAATAGTATTTTTCGTCTATGCAATTAGATCAAGCAAAGGAAATACGTAAAGGAGAACAATTAGATGAGCAAAAGCTCAGCGCATATTTGACTAGCTCCTTGGAGCAATTTCAAGGGATAGATCATATCAAACAATTTCCTGGAGGCTACTCCAATCTTACCTACCTTATCGTATCTGGCAATAAGCAATATGTATTAAGACGGCCTCCCTTTGGGGCAAATATTAAGTCCGCTCACGATATGGGCCGTGAGTATCGAGTCTTAGAGGCTTTGGCTGGATCATATGAGGCTATCCCTAAGGCGTTGCTCTATTGTGAGGAGGATGCCGTGATGGGCGCGCCATTTTACTTGATGGAGCGGGTTGAAGGGATTATCCTACGCCCCTCAAGTCCACCTAAGCCCAAACCCAGCCCAGAGATGATGCGCAAGGTTTCCATTGCTACTATCGATAATCTCGCAAAGCTACATCAACTCGAAATCCATGATAGCGGCCTGATCAATTTGGGCAAGCCCGACGGCTATACCCAGCGCCAGGTAGACGGCTGGATCCGCCGCTACCAGAGATCCAAAACGGATGAAGTCCCAGAGATGGATCAAATTGCCGCCTACCTGCAATCCGAAATTCCCTCTCAGACCGAAACTACTTTCATTCACAATGATTATAAGTATGATAATATCGTTCTGGACCCAGAACGCTTAGATCATATCCTTGCTGTCTTGGATTGGGAAATGGCTACCATTGGCAACCCCCTGATGGACCTTGGCACTACTCTATCTTATTGGATCGGTGCTGATGACTCTCCTGCCCTGCAGATGTTCAATCTGACCAATCTACCCGGCAACCTTAATCGTCAGGAAGTATTGGAGCGTTATGTAGAGCAGACGGGCCGCTCAGTCGAAAATATTGATTACTACTTTGTCTTCGCTTGTTATAAACTCGGCGTTATCATCCAGCAGATATACGCTCGATACGTCAAAGGGCTCACCAAAGATCCCCGCTTTGCCATGCTAGGCCATGTAGTGAAAGCCTGCGGTGATCAAGGTCAGAAAGCCATGAAACTCGGCCGTATCTATGATCTAAATTGATCTCCTAAAAGTCGTATATCTCGGCCCCAGCAAAAAAGGAGCCTATCGAAAACCAATATGCTGTCACCGATTCGGTCGCGACTAAGCGTTCTCCGGCACGGGGCCCTAAAACCGCATTGCCAAAAACATCCCAGTGATTGCCTTCTTGATCTTTCATTACGACAGGCAACTGACCGGCTATCGGTTCAAACTCCAAAAGCGTACCATCAGCGAGTTCCCTTCGCCACGAAAACAGTAGATTACGGTTTGGATCGCCATAAACAACATGCTTTTGGCCCATAAACTCATCTTGGATCACCGTCTGATTGGCAAAACTTTCAAAACGATATGCCTTCGCTTCCTCCTCGATTAGGATTGCATGTACTCTTTCTTTGAGATTGATCCGATCATCTACCGGAATAAAGGAAAAGATGAAAAAGTTTTCTTGGGTGCGATAGTCGTTATAGGGATAATCCTCATACTTGCGATCAAAACCAGTATTGGTGCTCAATACTTGAGCGTTTGGATACATCTCCTTCCAATTGGCCCAGGAAGTTTCGATTAGCGGTATTAAGTCTGCCTTTTCCCCTCTATAATCACCATAAACCCCTTTGTAGTATAATTGCGACCAATAGCTATCAGTATCGCGGTCATACATGATCAAATTGTTGTTGTAGAGCAGGCCAGAAACGCCAAAGGTGGTAGGCATAAACTTGAGGTTGCGATCCCAGCAAAAAGCAGAACCGGTCAAGGGGCAATAATTGAGTGTTACCACCTTACCACCAAATGAGTCATTTACAATTTCGTGCCAATTGAGGATGGGATGTGGGTAGGCCCGGATTTCACCATTGATATCGACTCCCACTACAAGATCCTCGTCCAGGATATAATCCCCCACCTCACTGATAGAGACAAACTCTGGCTGCTCAATAGATGGAATTCCGTCTTTGCCAGGCCCTCCATCTAGCACTCGCCCACGATTGATCAGCCAAGCGGTATCAGGCTCTATATCATTATTGTTACGCCCCTGTCTAATTGGGCCCTCAGTTTCACAGGCGATAAGCACCAGCAAGACAGCCAGCACCGAAAAGAGTCCGGAGTACTTCATAATAGTTGAGTGTACCCCAATAACGACATTTTACAGGCTTTTGCGTTGTCAAGTCTACGACAAATCGCTCTAGCTTAGTATTTAATAAATTGTTGGACGCGCTCCCCATTCTTGCTTCTCACCCGCAATTGATAAATCCCGGGCGGCAACTGACTTACGCCTACTTCCACTCTGTGGAACGCTTGCTTCGCTTCAGAGTGTTGTTGCCATACTATAGTACCATTGATAGATTCGATGCTGTAATCCAAGACACTTTCTTCATTCGTACTGGTCTCTATCGCTAACATTTCACTCACTGGGTTGGGAAAGACATAGACAAGCGGATCTGGCACTTCGATATCAACCACTACCATGCCACTGTAAGTTTGGCTTCCATCTCGATTTTGCTGCAACAATCGATAATAATACCGACCGGGATTGAGTTGATACTCCGTAAAATCATAAAAACTATTTTCGTTTTCATCCCCTATCGCACTCAGGCGCATTTGTGGGGTCCAGATTTCACCGTCGGTGGAACGCTGAACTTCAAAAAAATCATTATCGATTTCGAGATTCGTTAGCCAATCCAATCTTACTTGCTGGTTTTTGCTTTCAGCCAATAGGGCTAAATAGGGTACATTGAGATTGCTACCATCATCAAAACCATTGGTCCAAAGCAGCGCTTTTACCCACAGTTCTTGTAATGCCTGAGGAATGAGTCCATGCTCCTCTTTTAAGGGAGAGTAGTCCGAAAGTGGCGAATAATATACTTTCCCCCCTTCATACTCACTTAAAGGCGTAGGATGCGGTAGCTGCCGGGCAAAGGCACCTTTTTGACTCGAAATCCATTTGTTGCCCGCTTTACCACTGACATTTAGGATCGCCTGATTGGGCACCTTTTGATCAGTAATGGTTGATATCCATTTGGGGCTTTCTGGATAAATCAATCCTTCTAGCCATGCCCATTGGCGGACTGCTTCGATTTGGGTGTTTTCAAAGTTTTCGCCTAGGCGAACGCTTATCAGTGAACCCCCTCGGCGGCCTTCCCCTCCAATTAGATATTCACCAAATTTTTCTCTTTCGGATTCATCTAGTTGCCACAACTCGCCTTCCTCTATCGCAAATACAACCTCAGGAAAAGAGGCAGGATTGCTCAGGCAGCTTTTGTCCCAATCCACTACTTCATAGCCATAGTCTTGGCCGAGTGTGATCAGGATATTTTTGACTTCGTCAGAACGCTCATCATTAAGCTTGCCAGCATAGTGGACTTTAAACAGAGATTCATGTGCGATTAGGGGAGGAGAAGAAAAGAGATACAGAAACGAAAAGAGTAATGTAAGTAAAGGTTTATTGATCATATGAAGCGTGCATTCTTAAACAACAATTCAATTTTAGCTTCATATCGTCAAAAAAGAAGGACACACTCCTACGAAAATCGCCAAAGGAAATAAAATCAGGGTTTTCCAAGCGGAATTTTATCCCCAATACCATATAGTACACACTTATAATTTTACCATTAATCGCATTTTACGAAATCACTCTAGCTTAAAAGACTGACTGCCAAGCCCCAACAAATCCCTCTAGCATTTAGCTTATTGGAGAAGGATTTTAGGAGCCACTTTTCCTGGATAAATATTAGCGTTCCCCGAACAGGGAAAGATGAAAGGAGTCTGACCAAAAAGCAGAAAGCCCTCCCAAAAGGGAAGGCTTTCCTAATATCTTACACAAAATTCTTTCTTACTCTCCCCCTTCTTCTGTAGCAGGAGGTTGAATAGACTGAACTTGATTGTCGATTTGATCTTGGGTAGGAATAGTGTTGGCCTGTGGGATAACAGTATTTTCTACTTGGGATTCGATACGTAGCGTATCTTGTGCAGCTGAAGGAGAACTTAGAGATATATTTGCAAGGAAAGCACAAACAGCCAAACCAGCTGCAAGGTACCAAGTA
>JBCAWW010000172.1:0-8715 GCA_038534415.1 Bacteroidota bacterium
CTTCCTTATAGCACTGCACTACAGGGACGTGAAAACTTTAAGCCTTCTTACGATACACAAGAAGCTATCTATGACGCGATCTTCGCTGAACTAGACGCTGCTGTGGCTCAAATGGACGCTGGTAATGGTGTAGACGGTGACTTCATCTTTGGTGGTGATATGGACAAGTGGGCGCGCTTCGCGAACACTGTACGTATGGTCGCTGCTCTTCGTCTTTCTAATGTTGATGCTGCTAAAGCTGAAGCTCAGTTCGATGCTGCAGTTGCTGGTGGTTTGATCGAAGAAGATGTAATGTACCCTTACCTCGCTGAAACTAACAACCAAAACCCTTGGTTCGGGCGTTTCATCACTCGTACTGACTATGCAATCAGTGATGTATTGGCTGACAGACTTCGTGATCTTAATGATCCTCGTCTCGACGCTTATGCTGACCCTGCTCCTGCTACAGGTGATGTTCAAGGTATGCCTTACGGTATCGAAGATGCTGGTAGTATTCCTAACTCTGACGTTTCTTTCCCGCACATTGATAATGTTCGTGGACAAGCAGCGCCTATCGGTATCTACACCATGGCTCAGGTTTACTTCTCTCTAGCTGAAGCTGCTGTCCTTGGATGGTCTAGCGACAACGCTGAAGACATGTACAATCTAGGTATCAAAGCTAGTATGGAGCAATGGGGCGTTTTCGATGAAACCGCTTACAATGACTACGTTGCTAACGATGCACCTTATGATAGCGCTGATCCTCTACCAGGTATCGGTGAGCAAAAGTGGATCGCCCTTTATACTCAAGGCTATGAGGCTTGGAAAGAGTGGCGTCGTACTGGTTACCCAGCACTTGCACCTGCTCCGGATCCGTTAAACGTTTCTGGTGAAATTCCACGTCGTCAGGCTTACCCAACTTCTGAGCGTGACTTGAACGCTGATAACTACGACGCTGCAGTATCTGCTCAAGGTGCTGATGAGTTGAGTACTCGCGTTTGGTGGGACGTTAACTAATTTGATCTAATAGCTTAACGTTCATTCGTTTAGCTTGAAAGATATGCAAGGGGAGAAACAGAAATGTTTCTCCCCTTTTGTGTATTTTGTCTTATAGGAAACAATCTTTCCCAAAGATTGGTCTTAATATTTGTTCACACTAACGCTTTTATCATGCCTGCTTCATCAAAGAACTTTCTGTATCTACTCCTATCTTGCTTAGTAGCCCTTACTGCTTGCCAAGAACCGCCCCCTTTCATCTATCTTGGGGACCAAAGACCAGAGGTAGAGCCAGATGTATACCATCCCTGCGTCAATTATGATGAAAGCGAAAACCCTGAAGCGACCCTCTTGGAAGCGATCGCCTCTCGCTCCGATGGAACCCGCTTTTTAGATTGGGTTAAAAAAGCAGAAACCTTAGACCCACATTTTTTTGACTACTTCCTTGGTCAAGGTACTGGCCCCGTTACCGTATTGATGCCCGACAACTCGGCGATCGAACGCTTTGAAATGGCTTATCCAGAAGTGATGGATGATACCGATCGCTTTATGGCCTTGGTAAAACATCATGTTTTACTCGTCAATGTACCTTTTGCCCAAATGCAAAATGACGGTTTCCAACCTGCCATGAACCGTGAACCCATGGAGTTTAAAGTGACCGATAGGTATTGCGTTATCTTTGAAGATCAAGCCCTACTGACTTTGGCAGACGATTTTTGCGATCGAGCCATCCTACATCTAGTAGACGAAGTAATCATCCCTAGTAAAGGGTTTTAAGCACTAAGACAAAAGCATTTAGGATCAAGAACGTCCTAAACCGCCCTTCAAAATTCCTTTGGGTCCTTTCTACCACTGCTTATATTTTTACCATAATTCTGATTTTTTTGTGCGATTTATGGAATAGGAAGTTTCTGTTTATCTATTAACTAAACAATTAGTTGAAAACAACAGATAAATAATGAAACACCTACTAAAAATTTGTTTGGGTATCGCCCTGCTTAGTCTCGTCGCCTGCCATGCAGACCAAAGTAAGTATGCCTCTGAAACCATGGCGCCGGTCGAGCAAAGTACCAATGCTGGCGATGCAATCTCCTTGGATAAGCCTGCTACTGTTCGCAGAACGAGCAATTCCTCTTCCATCTTACAACAACGTAAGATCATTCGAGAAGGCTTTATTAGTATTGAAACAGATGATTATGCCAAAACCCGTCATGCGCTCACTGGGATTGTCGCTCAATGGGATGCCTTTGTCTCTCAAGAAAATGAAGAGCGTTCTCACTACCAACAAAGCAATCGTCTCAAAATCCGCGTCCCTTCCGCTACTTTCGAAAATCTCATGCAAGCTGTCGAAGGCGTAGCCAAAATTGTCCACCAAAAACGCGTCCAATCCAAAGACGTTACGGAGGAATATGTGGATCTCGCCGCCCGTCTCAAAGCCAAACAAGCTGCTGAAGAGCGCTATTACTCCTTTTTACGCAAAGCCAAGAATGTAGACGAAATGCTCCAAATTCAAGCTCCCCTTCGCAGTATTCGAGAGGAAATAGAAGGCGTAAAAGGCCGTTTACGCTACCTAGAAGATCAAACTAGCCTTAGTTCTCTCGAGGTATATATAGTACGATCATTTGAGGAGGAGATCGTGGAAGAAGTCCCGCAGGATGGCTTCTTTACGGATATAAAACACGCCTTATTTAGTGGAGCGCATGGAGTAGGGGAGCTTGTAATCGGACTTACCTACCTATGGCCAATTTGGCTACTCTTGTTTAGCATTGGCTTTATTTGGTGGCGGAGAAGAGGGCGCTTTATTCGTTCGAAACAGGATCAGTAATTCGTATATCATTGCTTCGCAGAACGCTTATCCTAGCAAGTGGCAATTCAACCAGCCGCTTGCTAGCTTTTTCGTTTATAAAACACGAAGCCCAAAACGAATACTCCCGCAAAGCCTAAGACCCAATACAACCAAGAATAAGCTTGCCGAGGGATAGGCTCCATATTGCCAATCGGCACAAAGCCTGCCCAATAAAAAGGATGCGCCCCTATTTGATCCGTCTGCTTGATATAGTCAAGCTTGGCTTTATGCAAGGCAATATCCTTACGTTCGCCTTCCTTTAGATAGTGATAAAAACCCGGCATCAGTTCGGCACTGGCGGCATCATTGATACTCCAAAGCGTCGTAATGATACTCTTCGCTCCAGCAAAAGCAAAGCCCTTGGCCTGACTACTGATACCTTCTCCTTTAAACAGTTTACCAATTCCGGTTTCACAAGCACTTAGCACGATCATTTCCGCAGGAAGATGCATGTCAAATAGCTCTGCCACGGTAATTACGCCGTCTTCCGATCCACTTTGGCTTTGGCTAAAAGCAATCTGAGAGTACAATGGATCTTCGTCATTGACTTTCGCATGACTAGAGAGATGAATGATTTGGTGCTGGCTAGCGAGACTTTTGAACCTTAATTCGGTGGCCTCCTCTCCCAGATAAATATCACCTCCCATCACTTTTTGGACGGCTCGGGCTTCGTCTTGATTATGCGCCAAAGGACTAAAGCCGCCTCTTGAAGGATCAAAGCCTCGGCTTGGGTTATTGCCTTGACCAAATGTGGGGGCAAAGGCTAATAGACCTTCCTTCGCTGAAAGGTTCTTTCGCAGCATCTCCTGCCAAATACTGGCCGAATAGCTGTAGGCAATCTCTTGTTGTCGCAGTAAAAAGGGATAGTTTTTATAATCCCCCAGCTGTGTTGGTCGCTCGCTGATAAGGGCATCAAAGGGTAAGTAGCCCAATACACCATCAGGGATGATCAACCAACGAGACTTTTTGGGGATTCCCATTGCATATATGGGGGTGATCAACTCTCTATATAGAGCCAAACCCGCTTCCAATAGCATCGAATCTGGATCCAACTTAGCGCTTCCCATCGGCGCTGCAATAGCTCTTCTAAAGGAGGCCACCTGTTGGGCTAGCTCCGTTTGATGGGGTCGTAATTCCCAATCATAATGATCCCCAGAAAGATAAAAAATGGCTAAGGCTTCCGTACCCACAAAATATTCAATCAAGGCATGCTGCTGCTGACTAAGGTCTGCCTGTAGCTTTTTGACGTCTAGGGTGTTAAGACTGTATTTGAGCCTGTGATAATCTGGGAAATCTAATTCTAGTTTACGAGCAAGACTTTCGCGTTCCCGATGTAGGGCAAATAAGTCATTTTGCCAATTTTCTATCTGGCTACTATCGAGTTGACTACTGTTAAACTGGGCTTTGAAAAGTTGCTCCTCTAGGCGGGTAATCTGAGCGGCTAAAGCTTTTTCTTGTGCCAATAGCGTATCTGGAATCTGAGCAAATTGGCGGGCGTTAACATCCTTGATGGATTGTAGCAATAAAACAGCCTTACTCTTTTCGCTCATCGCCAGGGCATCCTCAAATAGGCTGCGCTCCCCTTGATTTTGATAGAGCTTAAAAGCCGTCGCGATCCCTCCTTCATAAACGGGCAGAGCGGCCTCCGCTAGCTGAAACTTAGAATCATTATGGACAAACTCTAAACGTAAGGAATCAATGAGGTTTACCGCCAATCGATAAGTGGTCAAAGTATTGGCTAATTGATCAGGGTGCTCGACAGCGTAAACGGCAAAGGTTTGGGCTTTGGAGGCCAGCACCTCTAGCATGACTTGTTTATCGACGATATTGTCGAGGCTGGGATTGATGTTTTTATCCGCTTCGCGGAACGCCGCCACCAAATGCATCAAGGCTTTTTGATGCCAGCCAAATGCTTTTTCGGCCTTGCCTTGCTTGCGGTAGGTATCACCAATATTGTTGTGATATCGAGCGACGGTAGCATCGTACCAATCTTTACGCAATAAGCCGATGCGGACTGCTTCTTCAAAATATTGAATCGCCTTGCCATACTCCGCTTGGCGCTGGTAGCACATGCCTAGATTGTTATATACCTCGGCGAGACTTTGATGATCTTGGCCTCGCTCCTCCTTACGGATGGCCAAGGTTTTTTGATAAGCATCAATCGCCCTTTGGTATTGGCCAGTATTGAAATAACTCAAGCCTAGACTAAAGTATTTGGAAGCTACTCGTGGATGAGAGGGCCCAAAAACTTGCTCAGAGACTCTTACAGCCAAGGCTATGTTTTCCGCGGCCTCCTCATATCTCCCAAGCTTTAGGAGCGCATTACCTGCATTATTGGCATTACTTGCTACTTGCCGATGGATGTCGCCCATCTGAAAACGCAATATCCTTAGTGCCTGCTGAAAATACTCCAAGGCTTGGCCATGGTCTCCTTTTCGGCCATGATAAAAGCCTAGATAATTGTAGCAAAGTACCCTTTCCATATGGTTAGGGGGGAGACTCTGATCCTGAATATCTTGGGCAAGCATATATAGCCTTAATGCTTCATCGCCACGCCCTTTGATTTGCCTTGCTAAGCCTAAACGGAGATAGGCCATGGCCAATTTGGGGTGGCGTTCTGCAAGGCAGCCCTCTAAAGTATCGACCGCGACCTCATAATGGATGAGCGCGCTGTCCCAGTTTCTTTGCTCCTGAAAATAGATCCCCAAAAGCCCATGTGCATATCCCCTTTCTTGTAAACTAAGTTCAGGAGTCGCGAGCATATCCATGAGGATTTGATGACCAATTTGGTCTTCATCCTGCCTAATGGCCAATTGAGCCTTGGTATAATTGATTTTGACCGCTAGGGTTGGACTAAATCCGCTAGTCGGTATCTTTTGCACTTTGGACAAAAAGCGTTTTGCCTCGGTGTATTGATCAAATTGTAAGTGATAACGACTTTGGGTGAGCCATATTTGAGCCGCTAGCGAATCTGTCTGATTTTGGCTTCCTAGCATCTCTAAGGCCTGGTCGAGATAGCGTTTACTCTGGTCAAAGTGAGAGTAAGCGAGTTCGTTTTCGGCTAAGGCGTTGAGCAAAAATAGTTTTTCACGCGCTTGGGAAGCGTTCTGCAAGGCAGTCTCGAAATGAAACTTTGCACTATCGAACTGGGCTCTATCGGCATAAAAAAGCCCTCTTTCAAGTGCCGAAGCATCTGAAAGAGGGACTTGTGCCTGCGTGCCTATCGTAATCAAAAACAATATACCGCTGATAAAGGCATGAATTGCCTTCACATTGGAAAGGGGGCTTTGACTACTTGGCAAAACTATTTTTTAGGGCTTGCGCTTTGGTCGATACATCCACAAACACAATCATTATATTCTTGGAGCGCCTCCATCGTACAAGGCTCATATCCATCACAGGTACCATTGCCTACACTGACAACTGCATAAAAGGCTGGTCCACTTTTGACATTGTCTGCTACAATGGCGTCGTTGAGTTCTTCGTCGCATTTCTGCTCACACAGATACTTGACCAAGGCATCGTTACTGTTGCCGGGTGTGACACTGGAGAAAGCGAGTGAGCCATTGTCAACATAAACGCGGTCCATGGCAAATCTCCAAATATCTAGGAGTCCCTTTTGGGTCTTCGAGATGTTGATTATCTCGCAAGTACCATTAAGGGTCGAAGTACCTTGGCCTACGATGCCATTGGCTTGTGTCTGGATGACGAAGCCTGCATTGTTGCCATTGATGCCGATACTAAGACGGAAAACTGTCCCTCCTTTAGAGAGTTTGTAGATCGCGCTGTTAGCGTTTTCGTTGGCGCTAACCAAGCTCAAGCTTGGATAAAGGGTGTTAAAGTAGCCTTGAGCAGAGAGAGAAATGGTGCCAAAACAAAAGAAAATGAGCAAAAGGTATTGGCGGAAAGTGTGATGCTTAGGGTTCATAAAAGTAAGTTAAACAATGTTTTTATAATTGGTACATTATCCGACTTAAAACGTAACATCTAGTCCATAACATGCACAACAATCCCACTTCTAAGCTTGGGTTCAAACCAAGTGGTCTTGGGGGGCATGATCAAGCCACCATCTGCGATATCGATCAATTGTTTCATACTGACAGGGTAAAGGGCAAAGGCTACGGCCATCTCGCCACTATCTACCCGACGGCTAAGTTCTTCCAGCCCTCGGATACCGCCAACAAAGTCAATGCGTTTGTCTCTTCTTAGGTCTGTGATATTGAGTAGCGGTTCTAATACCTGCTCAGATAGGATGGTTACGTCTAGCACTCCGATTGGGTCGTCATCATTATAGGTATCTGCTTTTGCGGTCAGCGCATACCATTGGCCCTCGAGATACATACTCATCTCATGTAGCTGATCTGGCTTATAGATTGCTTCTCCTTTTGCCTCTACCTCAAATCCTTGGGCTAATGCTTGGATAAAGTCTGCCGGACTGTGGCCATTTAGGTCCTTGACTACACGATTATAATCTATGATTGAGAGTTGGTCATCAGGAAAGAGTACCGCCATAAAGTGGTTATAGCCTTCTTCGCCAGTATGATGCGGATTCGCTTCCCGCAACTCTTTACCCACTAAGGCGCCTGCTGCGGTACGGTGATGGCCGTCAGCGACATAAGTATAAGGTACTTTTTCCGCAAATAGTTTAGGGACTGCTTCGCAGAACGCCGGGTCGCTAACTACCCAAAGGGTATGCTGGATTCCATCCTCGGCAGTAAAATCAAAAGCAGGCTCTCCTTTAACCGCTTCTTCCAATATCTTATCCAGATCTGCTTGCTTAGGATAGGCAAAAAATACGGGTTCGGCATGCATGCGACCAGTGCGAACGTGCTGCTTTCGGTCTTCTTCCTTATCAGGCCGAGTCAACTCATGCAATTTGATGGTCCCATCAAAATAATCGTCAATCGCTTCTAGGACCATAAAGCCTACTTGTTTATGGCCATTCATGATCTGCTGGTAGACATAGAGGCTTGGCTCAGCGTCTTGCTTCATGATGCCATCAGCGATCATCTGTTTAAAATTGTCCCGTCCTTTTTCATATACAGGCATACCATAGGGATCGGCATCTTCAGGAAGATCGATCTCAGGTTTGATTACCCGTAAAAAGGAATGTGGGTTTCCTGCTGCTTCAACGCGCGCCTCGGCGGCATTGAGGACATCATAAGGGCGGGATGCTACTTGGGCGGCAAACTCGGGGCTTGGGCGATAGGCACGAAAAAGTTTGATCTTGGCCACTGTGTATAGATTTATTGATTAAGAATTTTTGCTTGCAAAATGGGAGAGAAAGTCAACAAGGGCTTCTACTCCTGCCAAAGGCATGGCATTGTATATACTCGCTCTGAGACCGCCTACGGAGCGGTGTCCTTTCAAAAAAAGCAGTCCGGCTTCTTCGGTTTGAGCGACTAATTCGCTTTCCAAATCTCTATTTTCAAGATGAAAAGTGACGTTCATCAGAGAGCGATCGGGTACCGCGACATTGGCGTGGTAAAAGTCTGAATGATCGAGAAAGTCGTATAGGAGGTTTGCTTTGGCTTCATTACGAGCTTGTAAGACTTTGATCCCTCCTTGAGCCAAGCCCCATTCAAATACCAAGCCGGCGAGGTAAATCGCATAAGTTGGTGGAGTATTGAACATAGAGCTTTTGCTCGTATGTGTCTCATAATTGAGCATGGTGGGACAAATGTCCAAAGCTTGCCCGACAAGCTCTTCTCTCACGATTACAATGGAGTACCCTTAGTAGCTGATATGTCTTCCAATATTTTGTCCCAACAATATCAGGTGGAAGACTTTGGATTGATCTATGCTGGCGCCCAGAAAAATATCGGCCCTTCGGGCTTGACCATTGTAATCGTGAGAGAAGAGCTTGTCGGGCAAGCTTTGGACATTTGTCCCAC
>JBCAWW010000173.1:0-8666 GCA_038534415.1 Bacteroidota bacterium
ACTGCTTTTAGTCGCCCTCAGGACTAAAGTTCATAAAGTCTCATAAATATCAACTCAATTGACTTTGAGGCTAAACATAAAAGGCTTGATTCCGTCCTAAAAGGTCTAAGACTGAATGGAAGAAAACATTAAGGCTCCCGATACCCAAGATCCTGCTCTCCCGGACACCATAGAGGTGCCTAATGAGTCCGTATTGGATCAGTTTAGCTGGAAAAAACTGATCTGGCCCGTATTGATTGCATTAGCTGCTCTTGCCTACGCCATCTATCAGATGTTGCAAGAAGGCATCAATCCTATTACTGATGTCAATTGGACAGGCAGAGTCTTTGCCATGATTGGCCTGGGCTTTTTGTGTATGCTATTGCGAGACTTTGGCTATATCTGGCGCATGCGCATTCTTACCGACGAAAAACTAACTTGGCGTAGTGCGATAGAAGTTACCTTACTTTGGGAGTTTTCCTCAGCGGTTTCGCCTTCTATCGTAGGTGGGTCGGCCTTGGCGATTTTTATGTTGATCAAGGAAAAGATTTCTGCTGGACGTAGTACGGCGATTGTCTTTATCACCATTTTTCTAGACGAAGTCTTTTATCTGGCGATTTTACCTGTCTGCCTGATCGTTGTAAACTACTCCCAGATCTTTGCCCCTTTGGAGGATGCTACCTCAGTATTTGGTACGGGCATGGTAGTGGGCTTTTGGATCGCTTATTCGATCCTCTTTTCTTATACGACCTTTTTGGCTTTTGCCCTCTTTATCCGACCTGAAGCTACGAGTCGCCTGCTCAAGCGCGTTTTTCGTACTCGATTGCTGAGACGCTGGGAAGAGGGAGGTATTCGCACGGCGGATGAACTGTTGATTTCCGCTCGCGAGTTTAAGGCGAAGAGCTTTTCTTATTGGTTCAAAGCGGGTCTCTCGACCTGTTTTGCTTGGTTTGGGCGTTATCTCGTAGTCAATTGCCTCTTAGCGGCCTTTGCGATTGGGATGGGCTATGGAGATCATTTGGTCGCCTTTGCCCGCCAAGCGATTATGTTTGTGGTCATGCTGATCTCACCGACCCCTGGTAGCTCAGGGGTTGCAGAGGAGATGTTTACCCTTATGCTGAGCGATTATACCGATCTGGCTCGTTTGCTTTCAGTGCTTTGGCGAGGGATCACTTACTATCCGTATCTGCTGTTGGGAGTACCCTTACTGCCTATTTGGTATCGTCGAGTGAGTCGCAAGAAGGCATAGTTGGACTGCCGCTTCGCGGAACGATTATTCACTGCAGCATATAAGTCTAAAGTAGCCTGGTCCCAATTTAGGGAGCCAGAGAAATAAGTATGCTTATCAAGCGCTCCAAGAATCCATGAAGAGCGATGATTAAAACCCTTACTCTTTTTTGTCTTACTACTTAAGCCCTAGGCTGAGAGAGAAGCGTTCCGCGCAGCGGTAATCCCTAAAAAAAATCTCCCTAGGCTCACTGCCTATTCATAGCTAAGCTTTAGCTCCTCATCATCCTCTGTCCTGGGAATGTCGAGGATAGAAAGCGAAGAACCCATATGGCGCTCCATCTTTTTGCTCGTCCAGACACAACTGCCATCGGTATGAATCCATTGGATGCGCCCTACTTTTTTGAGCATATAGGCCATCTTGCCGTCGCTGCTACAAAAGGAGTCAGGCGTATATCTGCCATGCTCTAGGGCGGCTTCTCTTTTTATGCCTGAATTGAAGCCATTTTGATTGTAGAGACTTTGTAGGCTAAACCCAAAGCGATAGGAGATCTTGTCTTTTAAGTCCTGTCCGGGAAAAGCTTTGCCCATTTTGTGCTCCCCTTCGGGTAAAAACACATGGGTGCCCATCACCATCACCGTGTGTGGATCTGAAAGATAGGATACAAAATCCAAGCCCCAATCTGGTCCATAAAAAGTTCCGGCATTGGCGTGTAGGACATATTCACCCTTGGCTTGGTGCAGTCCTATGGTACGGCTGATTTGCTGTTTTTGCTTAGAAGCCAAATAAATATGCGGAATATCCAGCAGCTTGATGAGCTCCTGAGTCCGATCGCTACTGCCGTCATTGATCAATAGCAATTCGGTCGCATAGACATCTGGCAGTCTAAGTTGCGAGATCGAAGAAAGCGTCTTGAGTAAGAGCCTCTCCTCATTGTAAACCGGAAGCACAATTGATACCTTTGGTTTACTCGTCTGAAAGCGCGCTAGTCCTTGGCGAAGATCATCCCAAATGTCATCTGATACATCTTCTAACCTCTGGTACTCGAGCAGGTGAGTAGAAAGCCAGTTTGGCACTTGCTGGCTGGTAGAATGGTAGCGCATAACATTTACATGATAATCGATATCCCCCTGAGATTCTGAACACCATGGCTGAACCGTTAAAAAACCGTTACAATCGGACATTTTTTGATTCTTTGCTTCAAGATTTTGAAGCAACAGGCTATTCTTTAGACCCCAAAAGTTTCTATGATCGTTTATTTTCGCCGCAATGGGAGGCCATGGAGCTCAAAGAACGCTTGAGACATATCACGGAGATTTTGCATGAGATTCTTGACAAACCCTTTGCGGATGCCTTGGAAATTTTAAAACCAGTCGCCGCGAGGCAAGCGCCAAGTTTTGAGCATATGTTTTTCCCTGACTATGTCGAACTTTATGGTCTAGAGGAGGACTGGGATACGGCTATGGCAGGCCTTGAGCATTTTACTCAATATTCGAGTTCTGAGTTTGCGATTCGTCCTTTTATCCTCCGCGATGCGAAACGCGCCATGTCGCAAATGGTAAAGTGGGCTACTCACGAAAATCACCATGTAAGGAGGCTTGCCTCCGAAGGTTGCCGTCCGCGCCTGCCTTGGGCGATGGCCTTGCCAGATTTTAAGCGCGATCCTGCTCCTATTTTACCGATTCTCGGAACGCTCAAAAACGATCCTTCGGAATACGTGAGGCGCTCAGTGGCGAATAACCTCAACGATATTGCCAAAGACCATCCTGAGATTGTACTCAAGATCGCCAAAGAATGGCTCGGACATACTGCCGAAACGGATTGGATCGTCAAGCATGCCTGTCGGACCTTATTGAAGCAAGGAAATCCACAAGCCTTGCGTTTGTTTGGTTTTGGTGATCCGGCTCTGGTAAGGGTTTCTGACCTTCGGACAACGCTCAGTCAAGTCGCCATCGGCGAGGACTTACACTTTGGCTTTGCGCTCCAGCACCAGGCAAGTTCGAGCCTTAAATTGAGAGTGGAATATGGTATCTACTACCTCAAAGCAAACGGCAAACAAAACCGTAAGGTGTTTATGATCACCGAAAATGAATATGAGCCTCAGAAGGTTTATCCTTTTGAGCGCAAGCAATCCTTTCGCAATATGACCACCCGCAAGCATTATCCGGGAGCCCACCGATTGAGTATTATTGTGAATGGAGAAGAGCAGCTAGAGGTTCCGTTTGAGGTCGTCAGCTAGCGTCGAGGCAGTGCCTTGACGCAAAACAAACCCCCAGGGCCTAGCCTTGACGCAAAACAAAAAGATAGCCCCAAGGCGACGCCTTGGGGCTATACATATAATTAATACCAATCAATTATTAAGGTTGAACGACTAGCTTGATGCTCATCTGGGCTTTATCGTTTGCGATGCGAACGAGATAAATGCCAGCTGCGAGACCGTTTAGGTCGATTTTTTGCGTTTGGATGCCCGCTTGCAGATTTTGCTGCTGTACGATTTTGCCATCCATGCTGATCATTTGTAAGCTGTATGCTTGGTCTAGTACTTGGCTAAACGCTAGCTGAACTTGATCCGTCGCAGGGTTCGGGACCAGCTCTACTCCAAGAGAAGCGCTAAGGTCTTCAAGACTCGACATGATGATACTAACCGTATCAGTATGCGTACAGATACCGTTGATGGTCAGAGTGATCACATAGATGCCAGAGGCAGTGTAGCTATAGCTTGGACTCTGCTGAGTAGAAGTATTGCCATCACCGAAGTCCCACTCCCAGCTATTGGCGTTTATGGAGAGGTCGGTAAAATCGACATCGCTACCGCTGGTTTGATTGAGGGAGAAGTCTGCGTCTGCGGCTTCGGCTCTGACCTCGGTCAAAGGACTGAAGCAAGGCTTCTCTTGTATTTCCCAGTCGTATAGGTAATAGTAAAAGCCACTAGCTGAGGTAGAAGCAGAGGAATTGTTGATCGACACAAGACCGTTGATTACGTATGGGTAGTTGACGCCGCTATTGTTGCGAAATAGGTCGATACTGGTACCGCCAAGGCTGTATTGACCCGGACCTGGGACCTCAAGATCTAGCGTTACACGCTGTGGACCAGTCGGAATGTTGAGGACAACAGAGTCGATGATATTACCAGAAGGTACACCAGAGTTGACTGGACCATCCCACAAATAGATCGTACGCGCTCCTGTGGAGCCTGCGTCTAGCCAAGCTGAAACAATGGTTAATTCTTGGAAAGCTTCAAAGTTGAGCGTTCCGGTGAAACCGGTACTATGATAACCACCCCCACCGATAGCTCCGGTCAATGGGCCAACGTTTTGAGCTGGAAATTCGATTACGTTTTGGGCGTAGAGAGAAGTATCATTGTTCAAGTTGAATAGTAGATACAAATCACCAGTTGCGAGGAAATCTTGATTGCCATCATACCAGTAAGTAGTTCCAGAGCTAGTCGCATTGAAGGCCGCATTGCCACCCGGACAATAGGTAACATCTGGAGCGGTAGGTTCAGTCGGTAGAGAAACTACCACCGTCTGGAAAGTCGTATCACTACCGACAGTATTAGTTACGATCAGGCGTACTTGGTAGACACCGCTAGCGGCATAGGTATGGTTTGGCTCTTGTTGAGTAGAAGTATTGCCATCACCAAAGTCCCAATCCCAAGTTTGCGGGATATCAGTAGAATTGTCATCAAAATTAAATTCACCACGGCAGTCTTTCACGATTTGTACGCTAAAAGCTGCTGAAGGAGAGTTTACTGGCGTCAAGCAGATCGGTGGTAAGTCAAATGCTTCTACCTGATCCGTACGGCTACCCGGGCTTCCCTGAGAGGCGCTTAACCCCAATCCTCTAGCTGCAAAAGCTTCCCAAATGAGACATTGATTCGCACCGCCATAATTGATAGAGTCTGCTAACAAGATCGCGTCGCGTCCATCTACAAAACCAGGACCACAAGGCTGGAGCTTTAGACCATCCGTAACCAATTGCATGGCGATATTATTGCCACCCGTACCCGTATAGATGTTGGGATCAAAGCCATATTGGTCGATCAACATCAATGTCATATCCCACAACATAGTCGCCCAGACAAAGCCAATACCGTGAGGCTGGCTGGTTTGGTTGGCAAAGTTGGTTGAGGCATAGGTAAAGTTGTTGATCGCTGTACTAGGAGAATATGGAGCTGGTCGAATCCCCGTACCATTGGTCGCCTGACCGGCCGCAAAGGTACCGATACCCCGATTGACAAAATTGGTGTCAAGCGTTACCATAAGGCCAAACCAATCACTCCAGCCTTCACCCATTTGCTCAGCGCCAAATAGACAGCTGGTATTGTTACCACCGCCAGTAAGGCGATTAGAAATACCGTGTGTGTATTCATGTGCGATTACCCCATTGTCAAAATCACCATCGCGATCGAAGGTTGGATTTGCGTTTACGAGCGTTGCGTTTACGGTATTACCTGCTGTGATTTCGGCCAGAATGGCGTTTCCATCATTGAGGGAAATCATAACGGAAGGGATGGTAATCGTATTACTTGCACCCCCCATGCCAAAAGGCGCTCCGCCGGTATTATTCCAAATGATTACGGCGAGGGCGCCGGCGTTTTGTGCAGCTTCTACTTTAGAAACAAAGGTACAATTACCACGACGGATAAAGGCGATCTTGCCATTGATAGCTGCTGCGTTGGTGATGGCATCACAAGCATCGTTGACATCTGGATTGGTACCGTCTTCAACAAGTACTAAGTCCTGAGTGATAGGAGTTGTGGGCACACCTGGGCCAAAGGTGGCATCTACTGCGGTATAGTTGCCTGCAATAACGCTAGGAGAATTGACATCTAAGAGATTGTTATTGGCACCACCAGCGGTCCACAAAAACATCTGCATCCGTGGATTTTGACCATCATCTGGAGTACCAAAGTTGGCATTGTTAGTGCCACCACCATCTTGGGCTTCGGCTTCAACTTCATCATTGCCTAAACCGCCATTGCCGTAATTATTGGTCTGGAAATTACCACTGGCTTCGTCGAAGCCATAGTGGTACCAAACGTCATGCATGAGGTTGTTCCAGTAAAATAAGTTGGTTACCGATGCATCTTGGTAGGCTGGGGCAGGCTGGTTGAGGTTATATGGATAATCAAACACAAGGTTTGGACCACCATCAGGAGAGAAACCAGGGTTGTTGTCTGCATCACGATCTTCGTAAGCAAACACATTATTACCGCGGGTGATGGTGTATTCTGCGCCAGCGATACCATCGATATCATGCCAGCCATAAGGAGAGGCAACTGCATCGGCAGGATCGGTAACCAAAGAGTCCGGACCGTGATTGGGGCTCTCAAAAGGAGTCGGGATCACTCGATATTGAGCCGGCATCATGCTTTGCTCGGGGTGGAGGGTATGAGCTGGGCCTGCTGGGCGTTGATTAGTGTTCGGAACGAAGTTGGACAAATGAAGAGGGTCATCGAAGTCACACTGCGTGATCCAATCATTTTTTTGAAGAAGGGCCCCATTGGTAGCATCAATGCGCATATTCCACCAATGCTGGCCGTTTGGCATGAGGATGCTGACATTCCAAGCGAGGAGGATTTCTCCCTCTGGCATCGGTTGGTACATCAACTTGACGGGGATTTTGCGTAGAGAAAGTCCTGCTTTGTTGAAAATAAATTCTTTAGTGCTAATGGGCTGAATCGCCGCAATAGGCTCAGTTGCAGAAAGACCAAGGTGATTTGCTGCTGCCTGAATCGCTTGGATAGGCATCAAGTTTGGCTGGACAGTATTTACTCTTGCCGCAATGTTGCGCTCAAGACGATTTCCCATGCTTACAACCCGTCCTTGCCAAATATTGAAGTTGGCGACCGCATTGAAGATTTCTATATCCTGGTGAGACTGACGGATATAAAGATGCTCAACTTGATTGTGAGAAGAGGTGTATGAGTCAGTTACGACCCAGTTCTCAATATCTGCTTGCTTGAGACCTAGTTCTGCTTTATGCTCAAGTAGATATTTTTGGGCGATTGGTAGCACGGAGCCTTGGGCCCATGCACTTTGCGCCGTGCCTACTGCCAATAGCAGTATGACACCTAGCGTTCGAAAGGTGTTCATGAAATGGTAAAGTTTTGTGAATGATGTAGCTTATTACTTCAGTGTTAAAACACTATTAAAACAATTTGAAGTGTAAAAATCCTCCCTATTTTGGATTTTTATTCAATCAAAGCTTACGAGCGTTCGCTTGTGGTTTGATTGTCAGGACCTTAGAAAGAAGACGTAAGGCAAATTGTTGTGAAGAATTCGAAGACAATCCCCTTTCCTAAACTTTTGAAAGCTGTTTCTGGTAATTTGGATTCTTTGCAGCTAAGGATAAATCGTCTAGTGGACAAATTGAGCAATAACAAATTGGTTCGCTTATGACTTTAATATTAAAACCTCTTTCTCGATCCAAACCTAATTATTATGCGAGTTGTTCTTTTTATCTGTATCAGCTTCTTCGCCTGCAATCAAGCCTCGCAAGTGAGCCAGCGTTCCACCGAAGGTGAAAGCCTAGAAACAAAAGCTGAGCCGCAAAACGAAGCGATCTACATGCAAGGCAAACAAAGCTATGATGGCATTGGCAAATACTATATGGGGCGCGAAATCTCTCAGGTCATGGGACATTTGGGGGCGGGCTGGTTAGAGCGACCCGAGCGAGAAGCAGAGGAAAAAGGCAGCCTATTGATGGATGCGCTGGAATTAAAGCCGACTGATGTGGTCGCAGATATTGGCGCTGGCTCTGGATATTTTACCTTTAAAATTGCGCCCCTCGTTCCGCAAGGCGGGGTCAAAGCAGTCGATATCCAACAGGAGATGCTCGATATCATGGCCAAAAAACAAAAGGAAAACGGCCTAGACAATGTCGAATATATCCTAGGTACCGAAGACGATCCCAAACTACCGCCTCAAAGTGTGGATTTGGTCTTGATGGTGGACGTCTATCACGAATTTGCCTATCCTCGAGAGATGATGGAGCGCATTGTTACGGCTCTATCGCCGAACGCTAGGGTCGTGCTCGTGGAGTATAGAGGGGAAGATCCGAGTGTACCCATCAAACCCTTGCACAAAATGACCGCCGCTCAAGTCGAAAAAGAAATGCAAGCCGTAGGCCTCAGGCTGATCGAAAATAAATCCATGTTACCCCGGCAGCACTGTCTCATTTTTGCGCAGGAGTAACTGTGCTCTTGTTTTGTCTCTTGTATCTTTACCGCTGCGCGGAACGCTTCTCTCTATTGGCTGCGGCCTAGCTGGGTGGAGCTACTATTTTAGGGGTAAGCTTCCATTAAAAAAACCGCAGACTGGATTCAAAATCCGGTCTGCGGTCCAATTAAGCGTTCTCCGAAGGAGAAATCCGCTTCTTACTGCCCTCCAAGGATCAGTGGCAATCCGCTATCGCCGCCACCGACTACGATGACTTTGGTGTTAGGAGAATTGGC
>JBCAWW010000174.1:0-8659 GCA_038534415.1 Bacteroidota bacterium
CCGGGATTCGCAGTATCGGGTATTGTGATAAATTGAAGTGTATAGCTGCTAAAATACTTTTGCGGCAATGACGGAGCTCTAAAGCCAGTGCTGTATGCGCCTCTTAGGGTAATATTATCGGTAATCCGGTAACGGGCAGATGCCTTCCAGCTAAAGTTGGCCCCAAAGTCTGAGTAATCTTCAAAACGACCAGCCAAACCGACCAATAGTTTCTCAGTAAATTCTGCTTCAAAATCAGCATATACCCCCGAATTGAAGCGATACTTATCAATTTCGTTGCCTCTTTGATATCCCGGAAATACCTGCGATCCCGCTTCCTTGATCCCCCCGTCATAGTTTTGCCAAGATTCATCCTGGCCCGCCATCTGTTGAAAATTTTCTAAGCGAAACTCAGTTCCAAAAGCTGCATTAAGCGGAAAGCCAACGTCTAATCCTTTTGACACATCAAGATTGATTACATTTTGGGCGTATTTGAGCCCACCTGCATAAAAGCTACTGGGAGATTCGAGACCCAAGGAAGCATTATTGGAATTGAAGATCGTCCAGCTAAATGAGTTATGCCCATAAGAATTGCTCAGATCAATATTCCATCCTCGCAAAGTAGAGCGAATGCCAAAGGCACCGCTTAGATCTTGGATATCCGAATCGAGGTGAGGCGCGAAGCCCAAAGGCCAAAGGCCTGACTGACGTCCTGATTGATTGGGCCGACGGACAAAACCAGTAGCTTGTCCTAAGCGATAATTATAACCTCCAAAAGCATAAAAGGTAGCATTTTGGCTCAGAGGAATCTCGCTGTTTAGCATTATCCCTGCATTGGTAGTGCCGGAGCCTCCCATATTTGCCATTCTACGCCCAGTAAAATCATTGAGGGGGTTTACAATTGCATACCCATACTGATCTCCCCATTGGGCGTTATAGGCGGCAATAGCCGCAGGATCATTTTGATTGAAAGCAGCGAACTCTGCAACAGGATCATCACGCCTATCATCAGAAAACATTTCGATAGTATAATCATCCATTCGATTAAAAGGAGCCTTGGTGAGATAGTTGAGAGTAAAATTTAAAAACCCTCCTTTTTCACCCACTTTGACCCCATAGTTGGCGCTGACTTGAAAGTTTTCGCCGCCCCCGAGATTGCGCGTCGCATTGGCAAGCTCCGGGTTGTCAGCATAAGGGTTATAGGCGGCCTCACTCAGAAAAGCAGGGGCCTCAGGAGGAGCCGCTAAAAAGCCTGCTCTAATATCAATTTCCCCTTTATTGACTGATTTTTTCAATACGATATTGATTACACCGGCAATCGCATCTGAGCCATATTGTGCCGCAGCTCCATCACGCAGTATTTCGATACGCTCAATCGCAGCTAAAGGAATCGAATTTAAATCTGTCCCCACTTGACCGCGGCCAACGGTTCCATTTACATTCATCAGTGAGGTAGCATGGCGTCTTTTGCCATTAATCAATACTAGGGTTTGATCAGCCCCTAAACCACGTAAGGACATTGGATCGATATGATCAGAGCCATGGCCAATATTTTGCTTAGTGGAGTGAAAGGAAGGCGCAACAAATTGCAAGACCTGCCCTAGCTCTGCCTGCGGCGAAGTCTCTAAGGTTTTGAAATCAATTACGTCTACCGGAACGCTGGTCTCCAATTGGGTGCGAGCTTTACCTCTTGACCCCACCACAGTAACCACGTCTAGTGATAAACTAGCTTCAAGATAAACCTCTATAGGGCTTTCACTTTCCACTTTTATCTCTGCCTTCTCATAGCCTATGTATGAGATAATCAATATATCTCCTATTTTTGCCTCTATCGAAAAAGAGCCATCGGCATTAGTAAGGGTGCCCACAGTGCTTGCTTGCAATACCACAGACGCTCCAACTAAGGCTTCTTTGCTTGTATTATCATAAACAGCTCCTTGAATCTCACTAGGAGCATTTTGAGCGAATATCATCCCATACATACTCAGCAAGAGTATGGGAAAAAGTAGTAACCTTTTCATTTTTAAATAAAATTATAAGAGTAGTATTTGTACAAAATAAGGATCACCTTGCCAATCAAACTAGCAGCATGTTTCAATCAATCCAAATATTAAAAATGTAAAATTTAATAAAATTGTACTTCACGACTTTTTACAAGATTTTACAACTTTTCACAACTTACTTTTGGTCATGGAATTCCAGCAAAGAGATCGATTTAGGCAGAAATTAGAAGACAATTATGGGTCCTGGGATCAGCAGTCTGCCAACTTTGGTAATGCCTCTTATGGGGACATTGCGCGAGAGCTTTGTTACAGCAATAGTCATTTTACCAAGTTGATTTCCGGATCTGCTTCGGATGCAATGTACGAGCGAGCGCTCAAAAACATCAATCGCATCATCAAGATCAATCAGTTGGAGCAGTCCGTAGTTAAAGTTGAAAGTGAAAAGGACAAGCTTCAGACTTTTCATCAAAAAGCTAATCGCCAAAAACTGATATTTCGCAATCTGCTTGTCTTATCTATGCTAGGGATCCTAGGCATATTTGTTTGGCAGTATTATCTCGGTTCCGATCTTGCTAGCGCTGATGATAGTGAGCAAGTCCTGGTAAACGCCCATCCTTTTGCGAGGTACTTTGACAGAAAGGATAAAACCAATTACGCTTCTCCATATTTGGACGTTTCCCTTGCTCAAGATTATTGTCCATGTAGTGCTTATGAAGGGACTTGGGCGATGCAACAAGAATATCGGATGCCTTTACCAGGCAGAAAACCCGGGCTTTACTACCTCGCAAAAGCGGCAGACGTTCGCATGAAATGCAAAAGAGGAGTTGAGCCCCAAGACAAAGGCTTAGTCTTATTGGGGTTTGAAAATATCCACAATGAGATCTGGCTCGACAAATCCCGCATGCCCTTCTCCCCTACCTATTTTGACCCCGAATCGAAATCATATACGGACGCCTTTTATCAGCTAGATTTTGAGACTAATGAGGATTTTGTCAAAATCGCGGATGTCTACTCCTGTTTTTTCGACGAGTTTACGATTAGTCCCGATTCCATCGAACGCCGGGGAGAACCCTGTGGGCGCTATGCCAATGTTACAGATGAGAAATTGCTCAAAGAGTACGACATTGATATCAACGATATTTTGAACAATGTCATTGGCAATATGACCACCGTAAAATGCAACTCAGCGGCCAATCACTATTGCAATCCCAATGACCTCAAGGAAGGGGAAAGTGTTCTAAATTTTGATTGTATGTTTTCCATAGAGACCGAAAACCTAGGGCTCGGGGGAGGCTATCCCTACAGCAAAGCTTACAAATTGATAGAACAAAATTATTCGGCTAACCTTCTCTGCAAATGTGGAGCCCCTACTCTATAGCTCTTCTTTTGCTCGTGCTTTTAACTCAGCAATCGAGCTAACCCCTAATTGCACCATATTATTTCTGAGGTCGTCTTTCATCAAGGCGGCGACGTGATCACCTCCATATTTGCCTAAAGCAGCTACCCCATAGACAAAACCACGGCCCATCATCACAAAGTCAGCGTCCAAGTATAGCGCCCGCATGATGTTTAGTCCGGTATAAACGCCGCTGTCAAAAATAATCGGAATACGACCATCCACCGCTTTGACGATGGCTGGCAAGGCTTCTATCGCTGGCAAAGCACCATTAAATTGACGGCCACCGTGATTAGAAACCAAGATCCCGTCCATCCCGGCATCTACTGCTTTGACTGCATCCTCTGGATGCAATACCCCTTTGAGTACAACCGGACCATGCCAGGCTTCTTTTAGTTCCCGACAATACTGCCAAGAAAGCGTTCCGCCCATGCGATTGCCCACAAAGCCACTGACAAATTTGAGATTATTGTTGCGGGTATAATGCTCCACAGTCCGCAATCTCGGGATGCCGTTGAGCAAAGTATTATAAGTCCAAGCAGGATGGGTAATCCCTTCCCAGATCATTTTGGGTGTAATGCTAGGGGGCATTTTGAGACCGGCTCTCTTGGTACGTTCGCGCCGACTGGCCATGGGCACATCAGCCGTAACTAGCAGGGTATGAAATCCAGCTGCCTTAGTCCTTTCGAGCAGAGAATCTCTGATTTCGCGGTCTTTGGGAGGATAAAGCTGAAACCATCCCATGTCCCCAATATGCTCCCCTACTGTCTCTGGGGTTTCGGTGGCGACCGTACTGAGTGTATAGGGAATCTGATTGCGTTGGGCCGCGGCAGCAAGATAATGCTCCACCTTAGGCCACATCAAACCCGTCAAACCCACAGGCGCGATCCCAAATGGAGCGCTATACTTACGTCCAAAGAGCGTAGTTTCGAGATTGGCTTGTAACTCTCCCTTGCAAAATTGAGGACGAAAGGTGATTTTCTGAAAAGCCTCCTGATTGCGTTGGAGCAAATCCTCGTCTCCGGTCCCTGATTGTAAATACTCCCAGGCAACTTTGGGAATCCGTTTTTTGGCCTTCTTAGCTAAGTCTTGGATGGCAGGGTAATCGTTGAATAATCGCTCTCTTTGTTTTTCGTATCCCATATCTGGTTTTTATCAGAAATGTTTGCCTCAATAATCGTTTCGCGAGAAGGCTATTTAGTGCTTAGACAAGAGTAAATAGTAAGTAAACTGAAAAATGACTGCTTCATTCACTAAAAAGGCTGACTTCTTCAAAATCTCTGCCTTTATCGTTTTACTGCCTACCTAAATATTTAAAGTCTCTTAAAATTTTCACAAAGATGGATAAAAACCGCCAGAAAAGAAGTCAATTTATCGCATTAAAATGACACTATTCGTCCTTCTTTAGCACTTCGCTCTGCCATTTCGATCACGCGCATTACATCTCTGCCTTGCGAGGCGGGCACTGCAAGCTCCTCCCCTTCTCTAATAGCGGCGTATATGTTTTGGTAATAATCCAGATAGTTTCCGGCCAAACTGGGCACTCTTCCCTTGACGACTAGTCCGTTTTGCTCGGTATGGATATGTCCATTATACTCTTCTTGTTCTTCTCCCCACTGGGGAACGCCGGGTCTCAAACCCTGTTTCAAAGCTTCTTCCTGCGGGTCAAGCCCCCATTTGTAAAAGCTCCCTTTTTCGCCCAGCACCTTATAACGAGGTCCGGCTTCTCTCACCAGATAGGAGCTTTTGAGGATGGCTTTAAGGCCGGGATAGTACAGATGCAGCTGGAAAGCATCAACAATTTTGCCGCCGACTCTCTCAATTCGTAGATCCGCAAAGACGCGTTCGGGGAAGCCGAAAAGCACCAAAGCCTGATCGATCAAATGCGATCCCAGATTGTAGAGCAAACCTTTACCGGGTCCAGGGATCTCCTTCCAACTTTCTTGGATATAGGTCCGGTAGCGATCGTAATGGGCCTCATACTCGACCAAACGGCCCAGCATGCCTGCTTGTATTAGTTTTTGAACGGTTAGGAAATCTCCATCCCATCGACGGTTGTGATAAACCGAAAGGCAACGATCTGAGCGTTCCGCGAGGCGGACCAACTCATCAGCCTCAGCAAGCGTAGTCGTAAATGCTTTCTCCACGACAACATGCTTTCCTGCTTTGAGGGCTGCTTCGCAGAACGGGAAGTGCGTAGGTTCGGGCGTATTGACCACCACCAATTCGATCGAGTCATCGGCAAGAATTTCTTCTAACTGACGAGCGATCTTGATATTGGGATAATATTCGGAGGCATCGCTTTTGCTGCGTTGCCAAACGGTATCGAGAGAAAAACCAGCATGAGTCTCGAGCAAAGGGGCATGAAACACCTTGCCAGACATACCAAAGGAACAGAGGGCAGTTTTGATCGGATTCATACAGAAAGATATGTAGAAAGTATTAAGTATTTAGTACAGAGTATTGAGACTTACTATTTAGCACTCCCTAGTACGTAATTTATACTCCATACTTAATACTTTCTACTCAGTACTTTCCTAAAACTCGGCAGTCTTGGGTGCGCGTGGGAAAGGAATCACATCGCGAATGTTGCCCATGCCCGTAACGAAGAGCATCATACGCTCAAAGCCTAATCCGAAACCACTGTGGACACAGCTACCATATTTACGTAGCTCTAAGTACCACCAAAGCTCTTCTTCAGGGATGCCTTGATCTTTTACCTTTTGCAAAAGGACATCATAGCGCTCCTCACGTTGAGAACCACCGACGACCTCACCGATACCCGGAAAAAGGATATCCATGGCAGCTACGGTCTTGTCGTCCTCATTGAGGCGCATATAAAAGGCCTTGATCCCCTTAGGATAATCTGTTACGATCACTGGCTTACCAAAGTGCTTTTCTACGAGGTAACGCTCATGCTCTGACTGTAGATCTTTGCCCCATTCGACGAGATACTCAAACTTCTTCTTTTTGAAGGGTTTGGAGTTGCGGAGGATGTTAACAGCCTCTGTATAAGTGATGCGTTCAAAATCGTTGTCCACCACAAATCGGAGGGTATCCAATAGTGGCATCGGACGACGAAGCTCTTTCTTCATGTTTTTTTCCTCCTGCTCGATACGATCGTGCAAGACTTGTAAGTCGTCGGCATTGTGCTCCATCACGTATTTGATGATGTAGCGGAGAAAGTCTTCGGCCAAGTTCATATCGTCCACTATATCGTGGAACGCCATCTCGGGTTCGATCATCCAAAATTCGGCCAAATGGCGAGTGGTGTTTGAGTTTTCGGCACGAAAAGTAGGCCCAAAGGTATATACTTTGCCGAGTGCCAAAGCGCCGATTTCGGCTTCAAGCTGCCCAGAAACAGTGAGGTTGGTTTCTTTGCCAAAGAAGTCTTGGCTATAATCCACCTTGCCATCCTCGGTCAGAGGAGGATTGGTCGGAGGGAGGGTCGTAACTCTAAACATTTCCCCTGCCCCTTCGGCATCACTTCCGGTAACGATGGGCGTATGAAGATAAAAGAAGCCTCTATCGTTGAAGTATTTGTTGACAGCAAAAGCGAGGCTATGGCGAATACGGAAGATGGAGCTAAAAGTCTTGGTCCGCATGCGGAGATGCGCTTTTTCGCGCAAAAACTCTAAGCTATGCTTTTTGGGCTGTATCGGATAGCTCGCAGGATCGGCCTCTCCAAGGATCTCTAATGATTCGGCCAGGAGTTCCATCGTTTGTCCGCGTCCTTGAGAGGCGACCAAAGAGCCAGTGGCAGAGATACAAGCACCGGTATTAACTTTTTTGAGTAGATCCTCGTCAAAATTCTCAAAATCAACCACCACCTGTAATTCTCTTACGGTGGAGCCATCATTGAGGGCGATAAAACGGCGGGAGCGAAAAGTACGCACCCAGCCTTGGACGGTGATCGTTTGTCCTTGAGGATCTGTCTTTAATAAAGTCGAAATGCTTGCCATAGTTTGTAAACTAAAATAGGACGCAAAATTGCGTCCTAATCTCTATATTTTCAAGTCCGATTTAGCTTTACTCAATTACGGAGAGGTAAATGTCTTCGCCGGGCTTTTTCATCAGGTGTTTTTCGCGGGCGAAGCGCTCCATCTCCTCGAGGTCGCTATAGATTAGGTCGCGTTGATAGTCGAGGGACTGAATCGCCGAATTATAGAAATTAAAATTGGCTTCTAATTCTGTAATGCGTTGATCCATCTTTTGATGGGCTTGCCAATTATAGCGATCAAAAAAGAACATCCACACGCCTGCGGCCACCAATACTACCAAGTATTTGTTGGTTAACACTTTAAGGAAAGGGGCAAGTGCAGATGTAAATGTAGGATTTTTCTGTGCCATTGGCGTGTCCTAATTACGCTTTCAAATATAATTAGTTTCCGAGAAGAAGCAAAAATTTACTTTAAAAATAACGATAGATGTATCTGTCACTCAGCAGATTACCCCAGTCACCAAACAAAATCGGTGACTGGGGCATCTTAAGGCCGGTTTATCGTAGTTTCGGCCGGCTAAAATTTATTTATTGAATCAATAGTTTGCGGCTAGCATAGTATTGTCCTTGTACTTTGAGTCTCACCAAATAGAGTCCTGGGCTCACTTTGGGTAGTTTCCATTGTCCTTGCGTCTGTCCAGAGGCTACTTCAATACTTTGCAATTTGGCTCCCCGCATATCGTATAGTTCCAAACTGCCCTCTTGCCAGTCAGCAGGTCCTTGTAGTTGGAAGTTTGCCGAATTGGCATCGGTAGATTGAATTTGAAAGTCAAAGGGATGACCTAGGGTATTGTTGTCTGGGCGGCCAGATAATGAGTAGCTGCAGTAACGAAGCTCCCAATCTAGATCACGTTCTGCAAAAGCGAGCGTGTTGGTAGTAACATTTTGATAAAGCGTTCCCACAGGGGCTCCCTGAAAAGAATGACTACTAACAAAAAACGCTAACTCTGAGGCACAGTCTCCATCTTGAACATCGATCTTGCCGTTCACTACATTACTACGAACTACCATTGCAGCTCTAAAATCCAAGGTCCCACTTCCTTTGATAGAACGGGAGAAGCTCCCCACTGTCATAAACTCAGTGCTATTAGGAATAAAGAGGATGTCCGAAAGTTCTTCATCATACTCAAAATCAGTCCATGGAGAAAACACACTATAGGTTTTGCCCCAAATGATTGATGCATCTGCTCTAAGATTGAGCACAAAGGTACGGCGTTCGGCGGCTGAGCCGAACTCATTATAACTACCTGAGAGGAGGTAGCCTCTATCACGACCGTCAAT
>JBCAWW010000175.1:0-8638 GCA_038534415.1 Bacteroidota bacterium
CTGGTTGACATAACGCGGATACAAATAGGCCATCATAGCCTCACATTGAGTACCACCCAAACGGATAGCTTCTATGATTTCTTTATCTGTATACTTTTTCGCGTTCATTGCTTTGTGCATTAACGACAAGCAAATGTAACGTAATCTGAGAAAAAAAATTGCTGTTACTATAAATCAGCCTTACTCAAGTATAAAAAAACTCGATTTTTGAGCCCAAAAGGACCTTTTTAGATAAATGGATTCACATCAGGATTTTGTAATTCGCCCAATGTAGAGCAACACATGGCCGCCGGATCGCCCGATGCAGCCAATGAACCCTGCCAATATTCATTGCCGGGATAAGAATTACCGTCCCAAGCATAATTGGCCACCAAAAGCTTGCCCTCGTCCGCTCCCTGCAGTTTGACCATAGGACTTTGCTTATCAAAGGCGAGCTTGATGCCAGCAGGAAATTGAGCGGCGAGCCTATGCGTACTTTCGGGAAACCATGAAAAGCGCAAATCGGAGATATGGGAAAAATCGTTCGCGGCTAGCGTATCGAGATAAGATTCTACTTGCAATTGTGCTTGTATATCTTTGATACTTTTGATGGCCCAAACCCCGATCCCTAAGCCCACCGCGACAACATAAGCCTGCTTATTGGCCTGCTTTGCTCGCTCGTTGGCATCTCGCAAAAAGGGCTCCACTACCCTGCGCATCCGAGCTTTGTAAACGGTCGTGTCGAAATAGTGAGCTTTGCCAAACATCGATTCATTGGGAAACTCGATATAGCGCCCGCTTTGATCTTGGCTAGCAGTGGCATAGTCGGGGAAGGAGAAGCGTTCCGCGAAGCGGCTATCATAAAACTCAGCCCAAATCGGCAAAGCCCAATCGGCATCCTTAGCATCTGGTCCATAGCCATTGGCAGCTGTATTTTGAGTTTCGGTGATAATCATATGTTGCCACTCCATCAGCTCGGGGCGTTCAAAGCGAGCACCGACCAAGCCGCTATAAATTCCCTGCTCTTCGAAACTACCTTTTTGGCCGATTTCTCCTTTGTTAAAGCGGTCACCTTCATTTATAAAGTAGGTCGGCACCGAGACCCCCAAGAGGGCAGCAAGCTGCATTTCTCGATAAGAATTGTATTCGGCTAGCAGCAGAGGGGATTTTTCTTGGGTCGTCCCGATCATTTCAAATCCCCCATCTCCACGCTGCTGACCATCGCGCAAGATATAGGCATCACTCTCGGTCATAAACATCAGTGGCCGCTTGACGATCAATTTGCGCAGAAAGTCATCTATCTCTATTTGTTGGTAGTAGCTTCGCTCAACGCTAGTCCCTGATAGTCGAGCTGCTTGCAAAAAGGCTTGGGCCAATTGGCGGGTTCTGGGATGGATGAGGAGGCGCACATTGGCAGCATGCTGCTCAATTTGTTGAGGAGCATAGTGGAGGGGAGGGCCAGTGATCTCACTGATGCGATTGGATTGGAGCGGGAAGGGATATGCCTGCTGCGCAGAACGCTCACATAGTTGCTGATAGCTAAGGGGGAAGACTTTCATGCTGATTTGATTAAAAAGCTTAGGCCTAAAGCTACAGAATCTCTGGAATTCTGCTATTTTCGGATAGAATTGAACTAAGCTACTAATATGAAATTGAATCCAGCCCTCTACGGGCGCCTCTCGTTGATGATGTTTTTTAACTACTTTATCTGGGGCGCTTGGTATGTAACGATGAGTACTTATCTGCTTGAAACACTCAAGACCTCTGGTACTGAAGTGGGAATTGCTTATGGTGCAGGCGCGATTGCAGCGATGATTTCGCCCTTCTTTGTGGGCTTGGTTGCCGACCGCTTTTTCCCTACAGAACGCGTTTTAGCCTTCTTGCATATCGTGGGTGCTGCTTTGATGTACTATGCATCTGTAGCTACGGATTTTGCAGTTTTTTATCCAGTACTCTTGCTGTATTCGATTTGCTATATGCCTACTATCGCCTTGACCAATGCGGTGGCTTTTCACCAGATGCCAGGAGATAATAAGGAGTTTCCTTGGGTACGTGCTTGGGGTACTGGCGGCTGGATTGCGGCTGGTTTGATCATTGGCAATATGGGGATTGAAGCGCAGCCATTGACTTTTCAGATTGCGGGTGGGGTATCACTTTTGATGGGCCTTTACAGCTTTAGCTTACCCCATACGCCTCCTAAGCTCAAAGGGCAAAAGATTAGCGTCCGTGAAGTGATCGGTTTAGACGCCCTTAGCCTCTTGAAAGATCGCTCATTTTTGGCGCTATTTATTTCCTCGGTGCTGATCTGTATCCCGCTCTCGTTTTACTATAGCTTCACAAATGGTTTTCTCAATGAAGTAGGATTTGAGAATGCTGCCGGTCGTATGACCTTGGGCCAGTTTTCAGAATTTGGCTTTTTGTTGGTCATGCCATTCTTTTTTAAACGCCTAGGCGTCAAGAAAATGATCCTTATCGGGATGGCCTCATGGGCTCTACGCTATGTTCTCTTTGCCTTTGGCGATACTGGCGCAGCGGTTTGGATGTTTTATCTGGGGATTTTACTCCATGGATTGTGCTATGACTTCTTTTTTGTTACGGGTCAAATTTATGCCGACAACAAAGCACCGACGCATTTGCGCAGTTCTGTGCAAGGCTTGATGACCTTTGCCACTTATGGGGTGGGAATGTTTATCGGTACTTATGCCTCAGGAATCGTAGTTGATATGTATGCTACGGGTGAAAACGCTCACGATTGGATGCCTATCTGGATGATTCCGGCGGTGTTCTCGGTAGTGGTTTTAGTATTTTTTATGTTTGCTTTCAACGATAAGACTGCGGAAGCAGAAACTACAGCCGAAGCAGATAAGACGGCTTCTAATATTGCTCCTAGTCAAGCGTAGATGAATAGATTTCACTTTTTGTTGCGGCGGATCAGTTGGTATCCGCCCTATCTAGGCGCGGGCATTAAGGTCCGTGAGGTGGCAGATGATTTTACCCGCTTTGTGGTCGTGATGAAGCAGCGTTGGTACAATCGCAATGCGGTGGGCACTCATTTTGGGGGTTCTCTTTACTCCATGTGCGATCCTTTCTTCATGTTTATCGTCATGGCTAATCTGGGGGATGACTTTATCGTTTGGGATAAGTCGGCCAAGATCAATTTTATTTCCCCTGGTCGGGGAACGGTAAGTGCCGTATTTGAGATTTCAAAGGAGCGACTCGCAGAGATCAGGGAAGACGTTCTCCTGAAAGGGAAAAACACCTACTGGTTTACGGCCTCCGTGCTTGGAGAAGATGGAAAGCTCGTCGCAAAGGTCGAAAAAGAGGTATACGTTCGCCTAAAGCGCAAAAAAACATAGACAAACTCCGCCTTAGCAAAGGCTCATCCAATTTATTTTCATTTTTCGAGTTACGTTTTTCCTAAGGGGAAGCACTTACCTATGCGTTTGTGTTTAATAGAAAATTTAAATGTCCTGGCCGGATGTATTTCCTCACGCCCGTTCGTCTCTTTAAGGCAAACGTTTTAGTTCATATGCGTTGTTTAGGGAAGTATGACCCCGGCCTAGGTCGGGGTTTATTTTGCCCGTTAATTTGTTTAGATTATACTAATTTCCATAAAGCCGCCCATTTGGCTGGAAGTTGAAATCAATCGCATGCGAACGTCTCTGCTTCTCACTTTTTCCTTTCTCGCTTTCACGCTGGTTTTTGCTCAGCAAGAACCTTTGTCCTCCGCAGATCTTGTTGCTTATCAAAAAGCACTTTTTCGGGCTCGGCAAGGCAAACATCCAGATGCTTTACAAGCGCTCAAAAAACTATTTGTCAAGGCTCCCCCTGCCTCCGAATGGCGGGGACGGCTAGCCGCAGACACCCTTTTTATGCATGGGGTCATTGAGTACGAAAAGCGCTCTATGATCAAAGCTGAGGAATATTTAAAAGCCGCCTTAGCGGCACGAGAGGAGATGTTTGGGCAAAATGATTCTTCGGTTGCCGAAACTTTTAGTCGCTTGGGCATGCTCTATCGTCGCACTGCAGATTACGATCTTTCGGAGCAGTATATGCAGCAGGCTTTAGACATACAGCGAAAAGTCCTCGGTCCCCAAAACGTGATCGTTGCATACTCCCTCAATAATTTAGGCAACCTCTACAAATCGCGCAATCAACCCCAAAAGGCCATTGAGCATTACGATGCTGCCTTGGAAATTTATCAATCACTCAAAAAAGACTCTTTACGGCTTGATGGCGAAGGGATGACCTTTCTCAACTATGGTATCCTTAATCATCGTATGGGCGCTTATGCCCAAGCCGAGCAACAGGTACTTGATGGCTTGGCAGACTTTAAGGCTGTCTATGGTCCAACGTCAAAGGAGCTCGGTCGCTTTTGGTTTGAGTTGGCACGACTCGCCATAGACCAATCTGATTTTAGTCAGAGTCTTATCTATGCCGATAGTGCGAGCCAAGCTTGGGAGGGCAAAAACGTACCCGAATATATTTATATCAAAATCATTCAAGGGATCGCCCATGCCGAACGAGGAGATTATGAGCAGGCAGAGGCCTATCAGCTCTTGGTCTTAAACGAAATGCAAGCGAGAGGACTGGCCAATCCTGTGGCCATTGCCGGGATTTATTCCAACTTAGCCAATATTGCCATCCTTCAAGATAATCTTGCCGAGAGTGAGGCTTACATCCAAAAGAGCATGGAGCTGGAGAAAAGCGTTCTCCCGCCAGGGGACCCAATACTCCTAAAAGATTACTACCTCTTGGGGCAAATCAATCACAAAAGGGGTAAGTATGAGGAGGCTATTGAGCAGTATCAGCGTTCCCTTTTAGAAGCCCCCGGACGCAAAATAGACGAAGTACCCGACAATGGAGCCACTTATGAGACATTAGGGGCGCTCTATTCAGAAATAGGCGAATACAACACAGCCTTCGAGCACTTTGCCTTGGCCAGACAATGTTTCGAAAATGCAGCGCTAACCTATCATGTCGACTATGCTCGTGTATATGAAAAAATGGGCAATGCTTATAGCAAAAACGGTCAATTTGCCGAGGCCAAAGCGGCGCTAAAAAAGGGGAGAGAAATATTAGGTTACGATTTTGAAATCGAAAATAACCCGAGTCTTCCGCCATTAAAGTCTCCTTATACTCGCAATGCGCTTTTAGAAAATCTCCAGGCCAGTGCCAAGATATACCTCGCCGAAGCCAATGCGCAAGCAGAGGAAGCAACCTTTGCTTGGCAATCTCTCCAATTGGCCGTGGCCTTGATCGATAGTATGCGATTGAGCTTTCGTTCGCATGGGGCCAAGGCCCTCCTTCATGAAAAAATATTTCCGGTTTATGATGCTGCGATTTCCTTGGCTTGGGCCAACTATCAAACTAGTCAAGCGCCTTATTGGCTAGAACAAGCCTTTCAACTTAGTGAACGCAACAAAAGTATGATCCTCTTTGAATCCCTTAGAGATCATCAGGCCCGAAGGTTTGGCGGCATCCCTGATTCTATTTTGCAGCAAGAAAGAAGGATCAGCCTCGATCTGGCCTTGGTCGAAAAAGAACTCTTTGAGCTAGAAAGTAATGAAGACGAGGGAAAAAATGCCAAGCGGGCAGAACTACTAGAGTTAAGAGCTACTTACGACGCTTTTATCTCCCAATTGGAAAAAAATTATCCAGCCTATTTCAGCTTAAAATATGCGCCCAATAGTGTTGCAGTAGCTGATATACAAAACCAACTTCGTGGCAAGCAACAGGCCTGGCTTAGCTACTTTGTGGGCGAAGAGAAGAGCTACGCCTTTGTCATCCAGGCAGCGAAGGCCTATTGGGTGGAAATTGGGGAGAGCAAAGCCATCAGTGCACAGATCAGGGCCTTGATCGAGGCTTTACAAATAGATGAACTGCAAAGTGAAGCGCCATTGTCTCAACTTTCCCATCAGCTCTACACTCAGCTAATCAAACCTTTGGGGGAGCTTCCCTTAGAATTAGTCATTATTCCGGACGGTATTTTGGGCTATGTTCCCTTTGATTTATTATTGCGCGAAGCGCCTCTTCCCAACAGTGGCTATAAAAACTGGCCTTATCTATTGCACGATCATCAGTTGAGTTATGCCTATTCGGGAACGCTTCACCTCAAGCAAGTGCAACGGCAAAATCGACCTAAGCTTCAAACCAAAGTGCTGGCTTTTGCGCCTTCCTTTCCCAAATTGGAATCAGTACAATATGCTGCCTCTCGCCGGCAGCTCGCGCCCCTAGCCCACAATCAATCTGAGGTCAGTCAGCTTTCTCGTTATTTTGCCTCTCAGACTTATTTGGATGCTGACGCTAGCGAGGCAGAGTTCAAGCAAAATGCGCCTTCCTACGATATCATCCATATTGCCAGTCATGCTCTCGTAAACGATAAAAATCCCCTCTACTCTCATATCAATTTCACTCCAGGTGCAGATAGTTTAGAGGATGGCGTCTTAGAGCTAGCAGAACTATTTAATCTTAGGCTAAAGGCTGAGATGGTGGTTCTCAGTGCATGTGAGACAGGATTAGGCAAGCTGCAACAAGGAGAAGGGATTGTCAGTTTAGCGAGAGGCATGTCTTACGCAGGCGCTAATAGCGTCCTAACCACTCTTTGGCAAGTCAATGATGCAGCTACAGCCGATATCATGCAAAGATTTTATGCAGAGCTAGATCAAGGCAAGTCTAAGGATGCCGCCTTGCGGAACGCTAAGATCGCTTATCTCAAAGAGAGTGATCAGATTGGCGCTCATCCATTTTATTGGGCCGCCTATGTTCCCATTGGAGATATGCGCCCTCTCCCCCAGTCCAATTTGCTTCGACTCTTATTGGGACTTGGGTTAGGAATTGGTTTGTTGGGCGGAGTATATTGGTATCTCAAACGGAAATAGATAAAGGACTACATGAAATTACTCGACAAGGTCGCCATCATCACCGGCGCAATGAAAGGAATTGGACTTGCTGCAGCCAAACAATTTGTCGCTGAAGGTGCGAAAGTACTCTTAGTAGATTTAGATGAAGCACAACTAAAAGCAGCGGCAGCATCCTTGGGCGAAGATAAGGCAGCTTATGTAGTAGCAGATATGAGTACCCTTGCAGGGAACGAGAAGATGGCGCAGACTGCTATCGAACGTTTTGGTGCCATTCACATTTTGTTTGCCAATGCAGGTCTTGGCGGTACGCCGACCAAGCTGCTCGAACTTAGCGAAGAAGGCTGGGATCAAATCATGAATGTCAACCTCAAAGGCGTATTTCTCGGCATGAAAGCCGTAGTCCCGCATATCATTCAAGCGGGTGGAGGCTCGGTGGTCATCACCTCATCGATGGCGGGGATTTTGGGTTCGCCAAAGGCGAGCGTCTACTCAGCCAGTAAGCATGGCGTAATCGGCCTTGCCAAGTCAGCCGCCGGAGAATGGGCGCGCTACAACATCAACGTCAATACCGTAAACCCCGGTCCCATAGAGACCGATATGGTCCGCGATCTCGAAAAAAGCATTTCTGCCTCCAAACCCGAAATAGGGCGCTCTTTCCTCGAGCAACGCATTCCTTTTCGCCGATACGGCAAACCAGAAGAAGTAGCACGATTGGCTGTATTTCTTTGTGAAGAAAGTAGTCGTTACATTACTGGAACCGTCCATCGTATCGATGGCGGTATGTCTGCTTACTAGATTGCTATGAAATATCAAATTTTGCTCTGGGCCCTTTTCCTCGGCCCTTGCCTCAGTGCGCAAACCCAAAAGGTTTTATTTATCGGCAATAGCTATACTTATCGCAACGATCTCCCCAAGATGATCAGAGATATGGCGCTCTCCACTGGCGATACGATTATCACCGACCAGCAAACCCCGGGAGGAGCTAGTTTTGCTTATCATGCGGCTAATCAAAATACTTACAACAAGATCAAAGCCGACAATTGGCATTACGTGGTCTTGCAAGGCCAAAGTCAGGAGCCTTCCTTTCCCATCAATCAGGTAACGGCTCAGACTTTTCCTTATGTCGCCGAAATTTGTGATTCCATCAGGGCCGACAATAGCTGTACCAGACCTATGTTTTATATGACCTGGGGCCGAGAAAATGGAGATCAAAACAATTGTGCGGCCTGGCCGCCAGTTTGTAGCTATGAAGGTATGGACAGCCTCCTCAATTTGCGCTATCAAATGATGGGCGAGATGAATGAAGCCTATGTATCCCCGGTCGGAGCAGTATGGAACTATATCCGGACCAATCACCCCAATATCGATCTCTACGATGCTGATGGCTCCCACCCCAATCCGACAGGCACTTATGCAGCGGCTTGTACATTCTATGCCCTCATCCTACAAAAAGATCCCAGTCTTGCGCCTTTCAATTCAAGCCTAGGAGCGGCCACAGCCGAGCAGATCAAACTCGCCGCCAAAGCAGTAGCCTTCGATAGTCTAAGTGTCTGGAATGTAGGTCGCTACGATCCGGTGGCGGACTTTAGCTTTGCTCAGACAGCCAATACAGTCAACTTTACCCACAATGTAGCCAATACGGATTCTTTTTACTGGGATTTTGGCGACGGTAGTTTTTCAACCGACCTCAATCCGGTTCACGATTATCCACAAACGGACTCTATTTTCATTGCCAAATTGATCTCAGCAGTAGCGGTATCGCTAATCCCACAGCGACTGGCGATCAATTTGGCAAT
>JBCAWW010000176.1:0-8585 GCA_038534415.1 Bacteroidota bacterium
CAAAAACGCTTAGCAATTATGGAAATGACTCAATATTAAAACCAAATGAACCCAGAAAGAAGGCCGCGAGAATTCTGAGAAATGTTGCTATTAATGTCCTGATAAACTTCATAGGATTGCCTTTATTATCGTCCTGATATTCAAAATAGAGAAAGCCCATTCCTATTATCATCAGCAAGGGGAGCCATAACCATTTGATTTCCATTTGTATAAGCATTTTTGTTGCTAGGGGAGTACTCGTGCGCTAGGCGTTTTGAGAGAAGCGTTCTGCGCAGCAGTAATCCTAAACACGCTCAATAATCGTTGCGATCCCCATACCGCCACCAATACAAAGCGTGATCAGACCGGTATTGAGATCCTGGCGTTCGAGTTCGTCCATCAAGGTGCCGGTAAGCATACAGCCCGTTGCGCCTAAAGGATGCCCCAAAGCAATCGCTCCGCCGTTGACATTGATTTTGTCGTGCGGCACGCCGAGTTTTTCCATAAAGAGCATGGGCACGGCCGCAAAGGCTTCGTTGACTTCAAAGAGATCAATATCCCCTACTTCCATCCCAGCCTGCTTGAGCGCTTTGGCACTTGCGGGCGCCGGACCTACCAACATAATGGTGGGATCGGTACCGTGAATGGCGGCTGCACGAATCTTAAAACGAGGCTTCAGGCCTAGGGCCTGGCCCGTCTCAGCGTTCCCGACTAGGGCAATCGCTGCTCCATCGACAATTGCTGATGAATTGCCGGCGTGATGCACATGGTCTATTTCTTCTACTTCTGGATAACGGTCGATAGCCACGGCATCAAAACCACCCATTTCGCCCATCATGGCAAAAGAAGGATTAAGGTTGCCCAATCCGGCTACTGTAGTAGTGGGACGGATATTTTCGTCTGTATCCAATACGGTCAAACCGTTGATGTCTTTGACGGCTATGCGGGAGTTAAATCTGCCTTCGGCTTCGGCCTTGCTAGCGCGCATTTGAGATTCATAAGCAAATGCATCGACATCGGCACGAGAGAAACCGTGTTTAGAGGCAATGAGGTCTGCCGAAATTCCTTGTGGTACAATATGACCGGGCATAGCGACTGCTGGGTCCATAAACATGCCCCCTCCATCTGATCCCATCTTGACACGAGACATACTTTCTACCCCTCCCGCCACGATCATATTTCTAAAGCCAGATTTGACGTAGGCCGCCGCTTGATTGATGGATTCGAGGCCAGAACCACAAAAACGATTGAGCGTTACACCGCAGAGATGATCTCCATAATGCGAGTGTTGGGCTGCAGTTTTGGCAATATTGGCGGCTTGATCCATGACTTGGCCGACGCAGCCGAGGATCACATCTTCAACCTGAGTCGTATCGAGCTCGTGCTTGTCTCTTAGTTCGACCATCACTTGGGTCGCTAGCTCAGTGGGCGTGATACCGTTTAATGCGCCTTTCTTGTTTCCCTTGCCGCGTGTAGTGCGAATCGCGTCGTATATGTAAGCTTCCATTTTTAATCTTTTTGTACCGCTAGATAAGTGGTCTGAAATAAGTTCAACAAAATATTTATTTTAAACTAGCCAAATGCCAGAAAAGCCTAAATTTGAACCAGAGAATTAGCCCTGTAAATAGATATAAGATTAGGATTTTGAAGGAAGGTGGATGAGGAAAATAAGGACGAGGGAAGATGTATTGGCTTTCGAACAATTGCCCCTGCCGGAATTGGCGGACAGCGTCTATGGGGTGGTCAAAAATGCCGCAGATCTGTATGCGGAAAGGATCTTTTTGCGCTTTTTTTTAGATGCCCGCAAGTATAGTCGAGAGCAAAAATGGACCTATCGTGAGTTGCTAAATGAGGTGCATGCTTGTGCCAATATGTTTCGTGATTTAGGCGTCGGTGAGCAGGACGTTGTCTCTTATATTATGCCCAACAGCCCGGAGACCATGTTTACGGTCTATGGAGCCGAAACGGCCGGCATCGTCAACGCGATCAATCCTTTATTAGAGGCTCCCCTCTTAGCCGAAATCATGCAAGCCGCTGAGACCAAGGTCTTGGTTACTTTGGCGCCCTTGCCGCAAACCAATATCTGGGAAAAAGTCTCTAGTATCTTGGATCAGGTGCCGAGCTTGGAAACGGTATTATTGGTCGATTTTCAGCAATACCTAAATCCTCTGGCTGCTTTTTGGTTGCGCCTAAAGCAAGGAAAATTGTCGGTTCCAACTGGCGTGAAGCTCCTCAATTTTCAACAAAGCAAATCAAAGTACTCGACTGAACAGCTCGATTTCAAACGAGAAATCAAACCGCATGATATTGCCGCTTACTTTCATACCGGAGGCACTACTGGCAAACCCAAGCTAGCGCAGCATACCCATCGCAACGAGGTCCTCAATGCTTGGATGATGGATACGATGTTTTCTTTAGAAGGCTATCGGACCTTCTTTTGTGGCTTGCCTTGGTTTCATGTCAATGCGGTGATGGTGACCGGCTTGGGACCGATGATCAATGGCAATGGAGTCGTAATGGGCACGCCAATGGGCTATCGGGGCAAGGGCTTACTCGCCAACTTTTGGAAGATCGTGGAGCATTATCAAATCTCTTACTTTAGTGCGGTACCTACTGTCTTGCAGATGTTGCTGAGCGTTCCCGTAGAGGGAAAGGACCTGAGCAGCCTCAAATATGCCTTTTGTGGTTCAGCCCCCTTATCGCTCAAACTGTTCAATGACTTTGAAGCAAAAAGCGGAGTAGAGATTCTGGAAGGTTATGGCTTTACCGAGGGTACGAGCACCAATGCGGGTAATCCCTCCTTCGGAGAACGCAAAGTGGGTTCCATTGGATTGGCTATGCCCCATCATCATTTGGAGATAGCCATACTTGATGAAACAGGAGGGTTGATCCGCATGGCCGAAACCAACGAAAGCGGTTCGATCATCGCTAGAGGAGAATGTTTATTTCCCGGCTACAAACAAGCAGTTTATAATGAAGGAATCTGGGTCGATGACGGTACCTATCGTTGGTTCAATACCGGTGATCTAGGCCGAAAAGATGAAGATGGCTATCTATGGATTACGGGGCGTGAAAAAGAGCTAATCATCCGAGGAGGGCATAATATTGACCCCAAATCTATCGAAGAAGTGCTTGCTCGCCATCCCGCAGTCGCCTTAGTCGCAGCGGTCGGAAGACCCGACATATTCGCAGGTGAATTGCCGATTGCCTATGTACAACTAAAAGTTGAGCAAAAGGTAAGTCAGGAAACGCTCTTGGCTTTTGCTGCCGCAGAGATTCCTGAGCAGGCTGCCGTGCCTAAGGCAATCTATATCTTGGACAAAATGCCCCTCACAGCTATCGGCAAGATCTATAAGCCTCAATTGGTACAGTGGCAAATCGAGCTGGTTTTTGAAATCGCCTTGTTGCCGTTAAAAGGACTCTATGATTTACAACTTGAGCTATCAGTTGATTCTCAAAAAGGAGAAATCGTGCAGGTCTATTATCAGCCTTATCCAGCCAACGACCTTGAGAAATTGAGACAACAAATAGATGAAAAGATAGGCGGATTTACGATTCCTTATGAGTTGAAAGCGAGTAAATAGTTTTGCCTATCAAACCCTAATATGATTGAAAGCTTCCGCTAGAGAAGTTTGGCCTCTTTCCACTAAGGCTTTGAGATTGTCTGCTAGGCTCGGGACTTGTTGTTGCGCTAAATACGCCTCGATATTGTCTTCTTTAGCCTTGATCATTTCCTTGAGGGTTGCTTCTACGGGCAATACTTCAAAAACAGCCTGTCTGCCTCGATAACCCGTATAGTAACAATGCTCACAACCTTGAGAAAGATAGTGATGGTGGATGTTGTAGCGTTCCTGAAAGGGGGCAATGATTATTTCATCACTCGCAATTTTACATTTAGGGCAAAGCTTCCTGACCAAGCGTTGGGCAACGACCAAACGCAATGAAGCGGCCAACAAATAAGGCTCTACCCCCATGTCTACTAATCGGCTGATCGCATCCCAAGCACTATTTGTGTGTAGGGTCGAAAATACCAAATGCCCTGTCAATGCTGCTCTGATTGCAATTTGGGCCGTTGGGGTATCTCTGATTTCGCCCACCATGATGATGTCTGGGTCCTGTCTCAGGAACGCTCGTAATGCTCGATCAAAGCTCAAACCGATCTCTTCTTTGAGCTGTACTTGATTGATCCCACTGAGATTATACTCGATCGGATCTTCGATCGTAAGGATGTTTTTTTGTGGTTGATTGAGGTGGCTGAGGGCAGCATAGAGGGTGGTTGTTTTGCCACTTCCCGTAGGTCCGGTGATCAGCACGATGCCGTTTGGGCTTTGGATCGCATTCATAAAGCGTGCTCTCGACCCATCCTGGAAGGGAAGATTTTGCAGAGATAGGTGTTCCTGTGAACGAGTCAAGAGTCGCAATACGACTTTTTCGCCATACTTTCCGGGCAGACTAGAAACCCTAATGTCGATTTCTTTTTCCTTGATTTTTAGGTGAATACGCCCATCTTGTGGCAAACGTCGCTCGGAAATGTCTAGCTCAGCAAGAATTTTGATACGACTCACCAAGGCATTGTATTGTTCAAGCGGAACTTCATACTTTTCAATCAATTGACCTTCCCATCGAAACCGGATTCGGGCTTCTGTCTCATAGCGTTCTATATGTATATCACTCGCTCCGATGCTCTGGGCAGCGTCCAAGACTTTATCTACAAAGCGTACTACATCAGATTCATTTGCTTCCGTAGTGGATTTTGCTTTGCCGCTGCGCGGAACGCTTGGGTAGTGCTTGAGCAGCATTTTTTCAAGCTGATCTGTGGGCTGTGGGGCAAGCGCTACTGTTTGTCCCAGTAGGAGTTGCAAGGCCGCAGTATTAGCTTGTTGAGCAGCGTCGCTGGCAAGTATGATCCCATCCTCTCGCTCTCCGATCGGTACGACTCTAAATTTATGAGCTTGCATCGGGCTCAGTCTGCTGAGCATGCGAAAGTCTATGGTCGCGATATCTATCATCTCAAAAAGGATTAGAAAAAGGATGGAAAAAAGGATAGCTCAAGGCGAAGGAGATGGCGAGTGCACCCGCCAAGGGGATAGGGTATTGCTTAGGGAGTTTATTCAGCATCTGAGCACTGACAAAGACCAGGCTTAGCCCAAAGACCGAAATGCTGTAATAGGTCAAAAAAGCCATCGGTTCCCACCAGCAAGCCAAGGCATAGAGCATCACTACATCGCCCCAACCCAGCTTCACATCCATCACAGCCTGTCTATCTTTCAATCTGAAGATTAGCCAAACTGAAGCGAGCATCAGACTTACCAATAGGCCATTCACGCCTAAGCTGACTATGCCCTCAAGGCCGCGTTCCAGCATGGAAAAAAAACCACCTAGCAAACCAAAAAGTCCTAGTAAATAAGCATGGATCTCCCTGTCTCGGAAGTCCTGCCAGGCAATCAAACCCGCCAAGACGATCCCGAGGATCATCAATAATGTGTACATAGTCTGGGGCTTAGTCTGGGATGATTTCTTGAGGTATCCCTCTATGGTCGATCTCCCATACATTCATGGCACCATCGCCGTCAAAATCCGTAACCGCCGTCGCTCTCGCCTTAAAACCTTCTCTATCAGCGCGTAAAATCTCGATCTGATAATGCGCACTACCATCGCTTTCATGCACCAGTTTGGCGTGCTCAAATCCTACTCGACTAAACTGCTCGCCATACTGCATATGCTCTAGATAATAAACCTTTTGTAGTTCAGATAGGTGTTTGAGATTGGTTTTTGCTTCTAAGGCATAGGTCTTACTGAAGAGGGGTTTGACTACCGGAAAAGCAATCAGTAGCAAGACCCCCAAGATGGCCAATACGACCAAGAGCTCGGTTAGGGTCATGCCTTTAAGTTTTGTTGTTTTCATTGTTGTTTTGATTGTAAGATGAAACGATTAGCCCATTGCGTTGCTGAGTGCAAACATGGGGAGATACATCGCGACCAATATGATTGCGACCATGAGTCCCAAGATGATGATGAGCATGGGCTCTAAAAATTGAGTGAGTTGTGCGATACCGCTTTCGCTTTCTTCTTCTAGATTCTCTCCAAGACGAGCTAGCATATGATCAAGCTGAGCGGTTTTTTCGCCTACCTTGATGATTTGAGTGAAAAAAGGAGGGAAAATATTGTGTGCTGAGACAGCGGCGTATAATGTACTCCCGCCAATTACTGCTGAGCGGATTTGTTTTGTAGCCTTTTGCAAAGGATAAAAACTGACGATAGGTTCTAGCAGCTCCAAGGCTCGATCTAGATTGACACTCGCCTTTAGCAGCATCGCAAAAGTGTAGCACAATCGTGAGAGCTGTAGCTTCAAAAAAAGCTTGCCAATCAATGGGATCTTCAATAGTAAACTCGCGCCTAAGCGACGCACCCGAGCCTGCTTTCGGATATGAAAAATGCCCAAACTTATCGCTCCTATACCCAGAAGTATGTAGCCAATGTGCTGGGTAAATATTGCCGAGATTTTGAGGATGGCCTGAGTGATGCTTGGCAATTCTGCATCGAAGCGACTGAAAATATCCTCAAACATGGGTACGACAAAAGCGATCATAAATCCCAATACCAAGAGAGCTACTATGATTACCGCCATCGGATAAGACAGGGCCTGCATCACTTTGCGTTTGAGTTGGATGCGTTTGTCAAAAAGTTGGCCCAATCCTTCCAGTATTTGGGGCATACTGCCTGTTTGCTCACCCATTTTAAGGCTATGGATTTCAAAAGGAGTAAAGACCACTGATTCTTTCTCTAATGCATGAGAAAGTGGGATTCCCGCTACTAAGTCAAGTTTTACTCTGTCTAGGATGCTGCGGAGCATTTTTTTGTCTACCTGATCAAGGAGGACCTCCATGGCATCCATGATGCCCAAGCCAGAGCTGAGCAAGGTGCCTAGCATCTGATAGAGATTACGCTTGTCTTTGAGGCTTACGGCTTTGCCGAACGCTAGGTCTCGATGCCAAATCGAATCCTTTTTTGGCACTGCTTTTTGCCTGGTCGAGACGGATAGCGGAGTCGATATCTGGGGGATTTCTATGCCTTTCACTTTGATAAATTTTTGAGGGTTCTAGGAGTGGTTTGAAAACGATAGCTAAGGCCGAGATTAGCTTCTTGGAGGACAAGCTCTGTATCGGTGTATTGCCAGCGGCCTACATACTGAAATGTATCTATACTCATCGCCAGCTTTCGGATGAGGCTGCGCTCTCCTAGCTGCCATTGTGCTTGCTCTTTTCCCCATCGATCGAGCAACAAAATTTCGCCTTCCCCAAGGGGGTAAATACGATCCGCCGCCCTTATATCTTTCCAAAGGCGATCTTGCAATTGCACACGCTCATAGGTGAGTTGGACTTGTTGGTCATAGCTGCGCTGAACGCTAACAAATATGCCGTAGACTTTAATGCCCATTGCCAGCAGCAAGCTCACCATCATCATCCCGATGAGCATTTCCAAAAGCGTAAATCCGGCTAGTTTCATCTTTTTAGCGTTGAAGGATCATAGATGATGCGAAAGCGTTCTTCCAGGAGCTTATCTCCCCTATAACATCTCACGCGGATCTGCAATAGCTGATTATCCCTTCCAATTGATTGCCAATCTCGTTGGATGCGTCTGCCAAAGACCATTTCCTCTTCCGTATTGCTCCCCAAATCAGGCAAAGCTTTGTCAAGGGCGTGCTGAACCGCTGCATGCGTGCGAAATCTCTGAGCCGGACTTTGTATCCCGATGATCTGATGGAATTGGTACATCCCCAGCATAAACACTAGTGCCAAAAGAGAAAGGCTCATCATTACTTCTACTAGGGTATTGCCCTTCAGCCTGCGGCCGAGACTTCGCCTTATCAGTAAGTTTCGTTTCATAGCCATTCGATAAGTTTGCGATCATCTCCTCCAAAAATCAGCGGCGAAACATAATTGGCATCGAGCGCCCTCAAATCTATCTGTCCATCGAGTAGAAAGTTGCGGTACTCAGTGCCGAGATGCTTGAGGACAAAGCGATCTGCAATCACTTGCCCATTGACACGAGCTTGCAAGGATACATTGGGACCATAGACACTCCCTTGTATTTCTGCTCCTTTAGCAATGTTGATTTGTTCGCTGGGCAAAAAGCTTTGGGCGTAATTTTTCCCACCTAGAATGACTGCTCCTGCTAGTTGACTATTTGCTCCAATCTGAATATGAGTTTGGTCGTGATGCTTCTGTACCCTCAATACCGAAGGATAATGGAGTTTTACCGCTGCTTCGAGCGTGATATTTTCGCTGGCAAAAGCCTGAACTACGCCTTCAAAACCCGATTCGATATAGATGCTGCGCGCAATCAAGATCGTATGTTGGAGCTGCGAATTGGCTTTGACGCGAATCTCCCCCGCAGATTGCAATTGAACCTTACCACTGACAAAACTCCGGTTGAGGACTATCGAATAAGGACTGCGATAGACATAGGGCTCATTCTCCCATGCTTGATCTTGATAGCCATCATTTAGGATATAAGTCTCCTTGGGTTTGGCAATACTATTTACCCAGTTTAGCACTTGATTGATCGCTTCCCATTCATTGAACTCCAAATCGGGTAAACGAGGC
>JBCAWW010000177.1:0-8570 GCA_038534415.1 Bacteroidota bacterium
ATTGGTATTAGATCACAACAAAATGGTAGAGATGGCCATTGAAAAACTACGGGAATACGCACGCTATCGCCCCATTGGTTTTGAGCTATTGCCCTCACAATTCACCCTGCCACAATTGCTTAAAGTTTATGAAGCAATCTACCAACGCAAAATCGATGACCGTAATTTTCGCAAAAAGATCCTCGCGAGTAAACTATTGATCAAACTCGACAAAAAGGATAAATCTACCTCCAAGAAAGGGGCCTTCCTCTATAAATTTGACCGCAAAAAATATAAGCTCCTCCTACAAGAAGGATACTGGTTTGAAGTCTAAGCGTTCTGCGAAGCAGCCCTACAAAAAGAAATCAGGCATCAACTCATCCTTAAACTCAGGATTGACAGCATAAGGGCTCATATCTGTAATCCCTTCGCTGATCAGCACCTCATCATCAATAAAAAAGTTGCCTGTACAGCTTTTACTATCTCGCTTGAGGATATGATAGGCCGCGTCGCCCATGATTTCCGGTGTCCGGGAACGCTGCACCATTTGGTCCCCACCTAGCACATTTTTGACGGCCGCCGTAGCAATCGCGGTCCGCGGCCAAAGTGCATTGAAGGCTACCCCTTGATCTTTAAACTCCTCCGCCATCCCCAATACGCACATGCTCATCCCGTATTTGGCCATGGTATAGGCGACATGACTCCCAAACCATTTCGGATCTAGATTGAGGGGAGGAGAGAGATTGAGGACGTGGGGATTGTCGGCTTGCAGTAGGTGAGGCAGACAGAGCTTCGATGTCAAAAAGGTGCCACGCGTATTGATATGATGCATGAGATCATAACGCTTCATCGTCGTTTGCAGCGTATCGGTGAGCGAAATAGCACTGGCATTGTTGATCAGGATATCAATCCCGCCAAAAGTCTCCACACACTGGTCAACCGCCGCTTGGATAAGACTTTCTTCCCTAATATCTACCACTACCGGCAAAGCTTTCCCTCCGGCAGCTTCCATTTCTTGGGCCGCAGTATAGATGGTGCCAGGGAGTTTGGGATGAGGCGCTGCGGTCTTAGCGGCGATCACAATATTAGCCCCTTCTTGCGCTAAGCGTAAACCAATGGCTTTGCCGATACCGCGGCTAGCTCCAGTGATAAAAACGGTTTTTCCTTTAAAATTGGACATCAAAGTAGTATTAGTAGTCTGGATAGTAGCAGTGAATATTGCCCTTACAAACTTATATTTAGCTACCATAATCTTAACTACTATGCGCACGATTGGTTTACTTTTTATTGTAGCTACAAGTTTATTTGCTTGTCAGGAGTCAGTAAGTCCGGCTCCGCCGAACGTCATCTTTATCCTCAGCGATGACCAAGGCTACGGGGATTTACGGATTCATGGCAACGATTCGATTGACACTCCCGTCCTCGACCAACTGGCCCAAGATGGCACCCGCCTAGATCAATTTTATGTCAGCCCAGTTTGTGCGCCTACCCGTGCCTCCCTCATGACGGGTCGCTATCATTTGCGGACAGGTACCTATTGGGTAACACGAGGCACCGAAAACATGCGCGAGGAAGAACTCACCCTGGCCGAGGCCTTGCAAGCCAATGGCTACCGCACGGGCTGCTTTGGCAAGTGGCACAATGGCGCCCACTATCCCCTCAATCCACTCGGCCAAGGCTTCGAGCGTTTTGTAGGCTTTACCTCTGGGCATTGGTCCAATTACTTCAACACCACCTTGATCGAAAATACGGCTTCACTCAAGACCGAAGGCTATATCACCGATGTCCTGACCGATCAAGCGATTAACTTTATCGAAGCGCACCAAAAGGAGCCTTTTTATTGCTACATCCCCTACAATGTGCCGCATAGCCCCTTCCAAGTACCGGACAAATACTTTGACAAATACAAAGCGCGTGGCCTGACCGACAAAAATGCCTCCGTTTATGGCATGGTCGAAAATATGGACGAAAATATTGGTCGTCTCCTCGCCCGTGTGGAGGCCTTAGGCCTAAGCGAAAACACCATCATCGTCTTCATCACCGACAATGGCCCCAATGGTCGTCGCTACAATGGCAATATGCGTGGCTGGAAAGGCAAGGTCTACGAAGGGGGTGTGCGGGTACCCTGCCTCATCAAGTGGCCAGGCAAAGTCAAAGCGGGCCAAAAGCTCAACTTTCTTAGCGATCATATCGACATCCTCCCCACTCTCATGGGGCTCACGGGGCAAAGCAAACCAAAAGGCCTGCCCCTAGATGGTATGGACCTCAGTCCTTGGTTGCTGGGCTCCGACGAAGCGTTCCCTGCAAGAGCGCTCTACTCCCACCAAAATCACGGCGACCAGCCCCTCACCTACCCTGGCGCCATGCGCAATGAGCAATACCACTTCATCATGCGTGGCGACGACAAGCTCGAACTCTATGATATGCAAACTGATCCTGCCGAAACTACCAATATTGCGGTTCAGATGGCTGATTCGGTGGAGGTGTATAAGCAGCGTTATCTAGATTGGTATGCAGAGGTTACAGCCGCGGGTCCGACTGATCCGGCCATTCCGATTGGGTATGCGGCCTCGCCAAGGGTGGAGTTACCGGCGCACGAAGCACGCCTTGAAGGTGATATCGCTTATATGCGCAATCCCAATGGTTGGGCGCATGATTGGTTGGTGAGTTGGGAAGAAGTGGCTTCTAGCGCCAATTGGGAGGTCGTGGCGGCCGAGGCAGGCACTTACGACTTCAGCATTTTGTATACCTGCCCTGCAGAACGCTTGGGCTCAGAATTACAATTAGCCGTAGGAGAGCAAACACTAACAAGCAGCATTAGGGAGGCTTTTATACCTACGATCCTACCCAATTATGATCGCGTCGCCGGGGTCAGAGCCGAAGCCTTGGAGCAAAGTTGGGCTGAATTGCCAATGGGATCATTAGAGCTAGCAGCTGGCAAGCAAAGCGTTCGCCTGCAGGCGCTCAAAATAGCGGGAGATGAAGTAGGAGAAATCAAGGGAGTGATTGTGAGGAAGCGCTAACTACGGCTTGCAAGCTGTAGCAACAAAAAAAGGGACCGGCCAGGCAAAGCCGATCCCTACCACTAAACCTCTAAAAAATGGGCGGCTTGCGCACCGCTCACGATACGAGTTCTTACAATTCAAGCATAGCGCCAAACTGGAAGCCTGGGAAGACACTAATACGTGTCCGGCCACCGTCGGCAAAACCATCTTGATATAGTTCATTGGGGAGCAAGTCTGATCCAACTTGTCCTTCGATATTGGTTCTTTGGGAGATGGCAGCGTTCATGGCGACACCGCCGTAGAGAGAAAGTCCTCCGATCAATCTGAGTTGTAGGTTAGCAGAGAGACGGTTGAGCATATTGAGTTCGTCGACATACCAAGTACCGTCTTCAAATAACTGATAGGCAACTGCTTCGACTTGGATTCCGAGATTTCGCTCAGGATTGGTCATCATACCGAGTCCATAACCGAGCGCCCAAGCGTTATTAGCGTTCTCCACCGGAGCCCAACCATATGAGACAATGTTGTAGAAAGCAGGTGCCCCGAGACGCAGCGTCGCCTCATAGTTAAACATATCCGAACGGCTCAAGCCAATCGCTCTCACACCGCCTTTGCGTACGATACTGATCAGACCGATAGGTGCCCCACTTTTGAGTTCGTCGACATAATTGACGACGCCGATCTGTACACCGCTGAGTTTTTTAGCGACATTGAGAAAGCCTGAAAGCTGTAAGCCACGTACATGGCCAGAAGAGATATTGGCAAAGCCAGCCGCTTGCAAACCTCTAAAGTCTTTTCCGTTATAGTTGGCAAAGCCAGCGCCTTGGATCCCTCGTACATCCTTGCCAGCCACATTGATAAAGCCACTAAACTGGCCTCCCTTTACATTTTTACCGGCAACATTGGCGAAGCCAGCAAACTGCAAACCTTTGACATGCTTAGCGGCGAGATTGGTAAATCCAGCCATCTGTATACCATTGGCACTTTTGCCGGTTGTATTCATAAAACCCGCCATCTGCATACCATTGAGGTTTTTGCCGACCACATTGGCAAAGCCCGACATTTGGATACCATTGGCGTTGTGTTTGATAGCGTTGAGAAAGCCTCCCATCTCGATCCCATTGAGGCCACCATTGTAACCTGCGATCATATTGAAGGAAAGGCTATTGCTAAATTGGGTCGCTTTGGGTCCGTTGGTACTGAGCGGATAAATAAGCGAAACCTGAAAAGGACGGTGGCGCAATGCGACATTGTCCTGAGCTTTGAGGAGCGGCAGCACGAAACAAAGGAGCAGAAGAGAGGAAAGGCAACGTTTCATGATTAAATCTTTTATTTGGGGTGAACCGATTGGGTCTTTGGTATTAAGTCACGGCTCGCGCCCCCCTACCCCTATTCAAAAAAATATTTTTTCTTCAGGCTGCCACCTTTTAGCTTAGCTGCTGTCTATTGAAGCGATGCATAACACTAGCCTCCCCATATCAGATTTGCGGGACGATAAAAGCTTTGAACAGCTTTTTCGTCAGTACTTCCCGGGACTCTGTGCTTATGCTTATAAATTTACGGGTGATGTAGACAGCGCTGAAGAGGTCGTGCAAAACGTTTTTATCCAACTTTGGGAAAAGCGAGCCGAGCTCAATATCCAGACTTCTTTCAAGTCCTATCTCTTTCGGGCGGTGCACAATCGTTGCCTCAATCTCAAGCGCAACGAGGCCGTCAGAGTCAAACATCACCAACAACACCAAGACGAAAGAGAAGACAGCGAGTTTTTTGATCCGGCTATTGCGAGCGACATCAAACAACGTCTTTATGAGGCAATCGGCAAATTGCCGCCCCAAAGAGCGCGCATCTTTCGGATGAGTCGCTTTGAGGCGCTGAGCTACCGAGAGATCGCCCAAAAGCTCGAATTGTCGCCCAAAACCGTCGAAGCCCAAATGGGCAAAGCTTTGAAACAACTCCGCCTTTGGCTGCAAGATTTGCGGGCCATCTGGTGGATCTTACTAATTTATCTATTAGAGTAAGGGTATATACCCCCCAAGCGTGTCACAGTATCGAATGGAAGCTATACCTACATCACCCATCCCAGAAATCTCACTCGCGGCCCTCGTCGCGGGAGAGGCTAGCCCTGCCCAAAGGGCGGAGGTGGATGCTTGGGTAAACTTGCACCCGAACAATAAGCTATACCTGGCGGCGATGCAGTCAGATTGGGAGGCAATGGAGGAGGTAGATCCTCGCTTTTTGGCGCTGACAGATGATGCTTGGGACCGCTTCCAAACTCAGGTAAAACCCCAACGAGCCAAACTTAAACGACTTAGCTGGCCACTTTATGCCGCTGCGGCTGCAGTTGCGCTTTTGCTAGCTTGGGCTGGCTTACAATTTTTATCGGCGCCTACCCCCATCCCTCAAATCACTCAAGGCAGTCAAACGGAAGCCCTTGATTTGGCGCTTTCTGATGGCTCCGACATTAGTCTCAAGCCGGAGGCAGAGATTAGTTATCCGGAGGCTTTCGACGCTGCCGAACGCCCCGTCGAGCTCAAGCGCGGTGAGGCCTATTTTGCCGTGGCCAAGGATAGTACTCGTCCTTTTAAGGTCGCAGCGGGTGAGGTAGAGGTCAAAGTATTGGGCACTGAGTTTTCGGTAGCGATCGACTCCGTCGAACGCCAAGTCCAGGTCACCGTAGCCGAAGGAGAGGTAGAAGTCAGCAATAAGCTTGAGAGAATCGTTCTCCGAGCAGGAGAACAAGCCATAGCCATGATGGAAAAGCGAGGCTTACGCAAACTTAGCAAGCCTGACCTCAACGCTATCGCCTGGAAAACCCGTAAACTCAATTTCAAACGCACCCCACTAAAAGAGGCAATAGAACGCATCAACGAATTGTATGATACCCCTGTTCGCCTTGCAAACCCCAATAGTGTTCCCTGCATTTGGACCGCAGATTTTAACAATGAGAGTCTGGAAACCGTCCTAATGTTGATGCAGGAAACCCTCAAAGTTAGTCAGGAGAACCAAAACGATACGATCATCATCCACGCAACCGCCTGTCAATAAACGCATAGTTCATGCTTCCAGCTTTACGATACTGGCTGATGCTTGCTTTGCTCTTTGCGGGTAATAGCCTTGCTCAGACGCTATTAGACCAAAGAATCAGCATTCAGTTTGAAAACCAAGCCCTCGAAGACGCGCTCAATTCTCTCGCTGAGATCGCAGAGTGCTCTTTTTCCTATAATCCGGCTTTGCTCCCACTAGAGCAAAAAATCACCGCAAACTATCGACGAGCCCGCTTATCTGCCATCCTCGACGATCTGCTCGGCAATCTCCAACTGCAGTACCGGCCCGTGGGCAAGTACATCATCATTGAGCCCGCGCCCGAACCGACTTATCGTTCGGCGCCGCCGATAGCCCAAAATAAACGCAAAGCACCACCAAAGACGGTAGCAGCAGAGCCTGAGGCAGAAGTAGCAGTCGAAACGGAGGAAAAGGCGCCAATCGTAGTTGAGCCAATCGAGAGAAGCGTTCCGGAACCGGAACTCGAAATCCAAGCGCCGACACCCATCGACGATGTCTTTTTTGTCAAGCTTCTCATCGACGATGAGGTCTTACAAGAACCCACCTACCGCAATCAACTCAAAACTCGCTTTGCGCAGGTAACCCTGATTAGTCCCATTGGCACGAATCTGCTACAATCCGGTAAGTACAACAACATCTTCTCGCTCAATCTACTGGCAGGCTATGCTGGCGGAGTACAGGGGGTAGAGGTTGGAGGATTTCTCAACGTAGTACGCTATGATGTCAAAGGGGTCCAAGTGAGTGGTGGAGGCAATGTGGTTGGCGGACGACTTTACGGTACTCAAGTAGCCGGTTTTAGCAATATCAATCGTGGTTCGATCACGGGTGTGCAAGTAGCGGGAGCCGCCAATTGGGCGGATACGCTGCATTATGGGCTGCAAGTTGCAGGCTTTACCAATATTCTAACCGGAGAAGGTAATGGCATCCAAGTGGCCGGTTTTGGCAATTTTGCTTGGCGCAATGTCAACGGTCTGCAGGTCGGAGGTTTTTACAATTGGGCCCGTAATGTCAAAGGTTGGCAGTTTGCCAGTACCCTCAACATCGGTCGTAATGTATCCGGAGGCCAACTTTCAGGGCTGCTCAATGTGGCCAAAACGGTCAAAGGCGTACAGATCGCCCCTTTTAACTATTGCGATAGTATCCAAGGGGTGCCCATTGGGATCTTTAGTTACGTCAAACAAGGCTATCATCGTGTGGTGCTATCAAGCTCTGAGAGCGTGCCTTTACAACTGAGCTATAAGACAGGTGCCACTCGTCTCTTCAATATATTTTCGATGGGAGCGGGCGTGGGCAATCGCTCGGGTTTTGTTTCCCTGGGCTATGGTGCGGGTACTCAGTTTCCGATTTTTGATCGCCATCGCCTACAACTCGAACTGACTTCTTCTCAGGTCTTTGACAGCCGTATGGAAGTGGTCGAGCTCAATCTCCTCAATGAGCTGCACTTTGGCTGGAATGGCCCCCTCGGACGCAAGTATCGCTGGCAAGCGGGTCCTACGGCTTATCTACATACCAGCAATTGGCAGGACCAAGAAACCTTGGAATATTTTTCGGACTTGGCGCCATATGTACAACAAGAATGGACCGGAGACTTTGGTACGCGCTACCAGTTTTGGATAGGCGGTAAACTGAGCTTTGGGTTTTGAGAAGCGTTCCGCGAAGCGGCAAGTAAGCAAGGTATCCACTGCTGCGCAGGACGCTCAGCCTTGTCAACATATAGGCTGTCAATCCACCCTATATTGATGTAATACCTCATTATCTCGATCAAGTATGCGGATCACATAGGCGTCATAGGCAGGCACAAAGAGATAGTTGTCCCGCTCATGATTTTTGACCAGGGCTTGATCCAAGGGAATGAGTTGATTGAGGGCAAAGCTATCGGCCTCCTCCGCTCTAAACGCTTGAATAAGTATCGCATGCTCCAATTTCTCCTGCGGGACTTTCAATAATGTATAGCCCTTTTTTTGTAGCCAGTCTGCTCTTTCGTATTTCCAAGTAGTGCGAGGATGGATCATTTGCATATCCACAAAGCCCTCAAAATCTGGGATCGTCCAATAAGTATCCTCCCGCTTTAGTATCGAGGGTAGTTTGGGCTTCTTAGTACTAAGGATAGCTTCGTAATAAGGGCTCTCAAACTCAGGGTAGCCGTTTTCGGTAAGTTTGGTTTGATTGATCGTCAAGGGATCTATACCCGTAAATCTTTTGAAGTATTGCCCCATTTTGATCCAGGGAGAATTTGTTTTTTCATAAATATGGGCATAGCCCGCATGTACCAACATTTTTGCCGCAGAGTCCTTTTCAAAGACCTCAGCTAGGTAGCGAGCTTGCACGGAGTCTCTCTGACTACCCGAGAAATTGCCCTTACTTTCATACGCAACAAGGGTATACCCCAAATCTAAAGCCTCTCTCAAGAGATTGGCATATTGGGGTTCGGAGATATAGATCCCTGACTGGAAGCGGGGGATCTTACTTTGATTCAATCTATCTATATCAGTATGACTTGGCTGCCGAAACCCTAAGTCATAC
>JBCAWW010000178.1:0-8539 GCA_038534415.1 Bacteroidota bacterium
AGCGGCACAACAAATATTTTGCCCGAATGATCCTCTGGGGGATGCTGCAGATTGAGGCGTTGGGCTTCGATAGCAGTGCCTAAAAGGCCCAGTTTGAGTTTCTTTTCTATTTCCCCTGATCGGGAACGCGTCCCTCCCGGAAAAAATAGCGAATGCGCCCCGCTACGGATAGCAACTGTTGAATAAGAATTGAGCGTCTGCCGATAAATAGGATTTTTCTTACGACGGTCTACTTTATAAGCCCCAAGGCGCTGCATAAAGAAAGCCAAAATCTTATTGTTATAGAGGTTTAGCCCAGCACCATAAATAAAGGCAGGCAAACCTAAGGCATGCAATCCCCAACCTACGATGATAGAGTCCACATTGCTAAAGTGAGTAGGACACAAGACAATGGTCCCCTTGGTAGCCAAACGACGGATCGCCTCCACCTCACCAATTAGGTGCACCTTTTCCTGTAGGCCGACACTATGATTGATGGTAGAGCGGAAGGTCTTACCAGCGCTAGCGTTCAACAAAGTTGAAAAAAACAAAGGCAGAAAACGCTTTGCAAAATGATAGCTACCAGGTCGAAATATATTGGATATCTCATTGCCATAACGCGCAGTGATACGCGTCAGCATCTCGTCATTTTTGGCCGCGATTTGCTCAAGATTTTCCTCAATCTGCTCATTCTGAACCAGTTCCTTTTTGATGGTGCTCCAAAACTTCAATTCGTCTTTGGGGTCCACCTTCCAAGGATCTTCCTGCATACGGATACGCTCCAAATACATGGTGCGCTCCAGCATTTCTTCTATTGAGCTATTATCTCTTTCGGCTTGCTTTTTGAGTTCGGCTACGCTCTGAGCAATCACTTGGTCGACAAAACTACCAGACTTGCTAAACAATCGAGCGATCGGCCAATCATGAATGTCCGGGATGACCGGTTCATACAAGATCCCCTCGTTGATGTAATATTGGACGGGTTCCATACTTTGCTAAGATGGACAAATTTGGGAATATTGGAAAATATGATTTGGGATAATTGGATTTCACTCGCAGCAAAGATGGGGCTTAGGGAGCCACAAAGCGCTGATATGCAGACCGTTTTCGGACGTTACTATGGCGAAAAACATAGGCATTATCACAATCTCACCCACATAGAAGCGATCCTCAAACAGATGCAGCACTGGCCAGAAGCATGGCAAGATCCCATTGAGGTACAACTAGCCACTTGGTTTCATGACATCATTTATCTGCCCCATAAGCGCGACAATGAGCTTCAGTCCGCCCGCTTCGCTGAACGCCAACTGTCGGCTTGGCAGCTCCCCCTCAAACAAATCGAAAAAGTATCGCAAATCATCCTTGCGACGGCGGGACATAAGGCCGATGGATTGGATCAAGACGGTAAGGCCTTTCTGGACCTAGACCTCTCTATATTGGGCAGCGCGCCAGAGGTTTATGATCAGTATGTGGCCAACATTCGCAAAGAGTATCGTCGCTATCCCAATTTGCTCTACCGTCCAGCCCGCAAGAAGATATTGTATTCCTTTCTCGACCGAGAACGCTTGTACTTTACCCAAACGGGTTTTGAGCGTTGGGAAAGTGCCGCCAGAGCCAATATCAAGCGTGAGATTGAGCGTTTGTGATGTTTTTGCTGCTTCGCAGAACGCTTAGCATGAGAGAGAAGCGTTCTGCGAAGCAGTAAAAAAAGAAAGCCTCCTAATCTCTCACCACCAATTTCAAAATGGCTTCTCTCCCCTCGGCTTTGATTTTCAGGGCATAAATTCCTGCTGGCCAATCGGTAAGATCGATCTGAGTTTGAGAAAGGTTTTGATAGCTCTCCTGCCAAATGATTTGCCCATTGGTATTGAGGGCTAAAAGTTCAAGTTGCTGATGGGCCTCCTGCCAATCAATGATCACGCTTTGCTGGGCGGGATTGGGGTAGAGCTTGACCGCTGCGCGGAACGCTTCATTTTCGAGACTGACCGTATTGATCACCACACAATCTGAAGTATCGGTGCAACTACCTTTGGTCGCGATGAGCGCATAAGACCCATTGGCAGTAACCGTATAGGTGGCCTCGGTACTCAATACGCTATCATTGCTGCAATCGATCCATTGGTAGCTCGCATCGCTAAGACTCGTACTCAGGACGAAATCATTTTGTACGAGCGCAGCAGTGAGATTTTCGATCATCAAGTCAATATTGATAATGCTGTCGCAGCCTGCAATATTAGGGAGGGTATCGGCATAAGTTCCCGTGCTTGTCCACAGATAATTGCTACTTGGACTTAGATATTTTTCGCAGGCAGTAATGGTCAGATTGCTGCTACTGCCACAAGGATTATAGATGGTCTCGAGCTCATCCACCCAGAGCGTACTGCCCACTTCTCCACCTCCGGCAATCACGCTAGCGCTTACCACCGCCAAGAAATAGAGAGGCGTATCGGGACTGCTGTAGTTAAAGGGAACCGAAAAACGCGTCCAGCTATCCACATTGGCGCTAGGCGTCAAAAAAGTAGCCGTAGCTATCATAAAGGGTGCAGAACCTCCTTGGTCAGGATTTTCGACATCATAATCTCCGTGCAAAAAGACCTCTACCTTGGCTTGATCGCCGTTTTCGCTTTGGTATCGAAAATAACCAACCAAACTGTCAGGCCGACCGCTAAAAGGAGAGTTGAAATCAGCATCACTACGGATGGTCCGTAGATAGCCATTGGCGGGATTGGTATTGGGTGCTTCAATACGACCGGTGGTAGCTGCGCCATTGACGACGGCGCCAAAGTAAGAGTCAGTTTCGACTTTGACGCAATAATCGCCAGCATAGGGATTATTGCTTTCTCGAAAGCAGGTTTGGGGCGCTAGGCCCGCTAGACCACCTCCTGTTTTGTTGGCGGACCAGCTTTGGGGTTCTTCATCATTATTGCCCACATTGTCCCAGTTTTCGAAGCCACCGTTTGGCACTTCGGTCTGAGCCTTGACGCTCAGGAGACAGCAGCAGAGGCTAAAAAAGGCTATTGTTCTCAGAGTAGAAGTAAGTATCATATTTGGGTGTATTGGTGTTTGGATAACGTAAAGACCAAGTCCCAGATTGTCAGGAGGCAGGCGAAATTGCTTTCCTGTCTTAATTGGCTGATATTTGTTGCGAAGAGAAGCAAATAGACAGCTATATATGGTCGCAAGGGCTGTATTACGGTCAAGAAAACCAGTCTTTATGTTTCTCACGAATTACTCATTACTATCTATTACGCAAAGCGATTACATATATGCAAAAAGCATTTTTCAAGGTCCCAACCCCTCAAAACGAGCCCGTACTATCCTACGCTCCGGGCAGTCCTGAGCGCGCCGCTGCCAAAGAAGCATTGCAGGAGCTCAGCGAACAGCAGATTGACATTCCGATGGTTATCGGTGGTAAGGAAGTGCGTACCGACAATAAACTTCCCCTCAGCCCTCCCCATGACCACCAGCATGTAATTGGTCATTATTCTCGCGGCACTGCCGAACACGTAAATCAAGCCATAGACGCAGCCCTAGCAGCAAAGCCTGCTTGGGAAGCAATGTCATGGGAGCATCGTGCATCTATCTTTTTGAAGGCGGCAGATCTCTTGGTCGGCCCTTGGAGAGCCCGCATGAATGCTGCGACCATGCTCGCTCAGTCAAAAAATATATTTCAAGCAGAAATTGATGCCGTTTGTGAGTTGGCAGATTTCTTCCGTTTCAATGTGCATTATATGACGCAGATCTACCAAGATCAGCCCATGTACTCCCCCAAAGGCACTTGGAATAGAGTAGAATATCGTCCCTTAGAAGGCTTTGTTTTTTGTATCACGCCCTTCAACTTTACTTCTATCGCGGCCAATCTTCCTGCCGCCGCTGCTCTCATGGGCAATGTCTGTGTTTGGAAGCCAGCAGATAGTCAAATTTACTCTGCACACGTGATCATGGAGTTGTTCCGCGAAGCGGGTCTCCCAGAAGGGGTGATCAATATTGTCTATACCGATGGGCCAGAAGCAGGTGAGGTCGTATTTAACCACCGCGAGTTTTCGGGTCTACACTTTACCGGTTCTACCGGAGTCTTCCAGCATCTTTGGAAAACTATCGGTCAAAATATCTCTACTTATCGTTCTTATCCTCGTATTGTGGGTGAGACGGGTGGCAAGGATTATATCATGGCTCACCCCTCTGCTGATGCCAAAGCAGTGGCCACGGCAATCTCAAGAGGCGCATTTGAGTTTCAAGGTCAGAAATGCTCCGCTGCCTCTCGCGTTTACCTGCCAGCTTCCCTTTATGACGAAATCATCGAAAGTGTCAAAGAAGATGTCGCAGACTTTCGCATGGGTGATCCGGCCGATTTCCGCAACTTTATCAATGCGGTGATCGACGAACGTGCCTTTGATAAGATCAGTGGTTATATCGATCAAGTAAAGGCTGCGCCTGACGCTACGATCGTTGCCGGTGGTGGATATGACAAGTCTAAGGGTTATTTCATCGAGCCGACTGTTGTGCTCGCTGATTCGCCCAAGTTCTTGACCATGTGTGAAGAAATCTTTGGTCCAGTAATCACGATCTACAAATACGAAGACGCGGACTTTGATGCGACACTCGATATCTTAGACGATACTAGCCCTTACGCTTTGACCGGAGCACTCTTTTCGCAGGATCGACATGCGATTGATAAGGCAGCTCGTCGTCTCCAGCATACTGCAGGTAATTTCTACATCAACGACAAGCCAACTGGTGCAGTCGTTGGGCAGCAACCTTTTGGAGGTGGACGCGGCTCTGGTACCAACGATAAGGCAGGCTCTTACTTAAATCTCCTTCGCTGGATCAGTACTCGTACGATCAAAGAAACCTTTGTACCAGCTAAGGATTATGGCTATCCTTTTTTAGCCGAAAAATAGTTCATGCTTCCATCTGATTTACAATTGGTCATCTTTGATCTAGATGGCACATTATACAGCTTGTCCCGCTTACGATCATTGGTCGTGCGGGACTTGCTGCTATATTATTGCTGGCGCCCCCATCGTTGGCCAGAATTAAGAATCATCCAAAAATTCAGGGCGTTGCGCGAAGCATTGGGCGATCAGCCTCACCAAAACATCGCTCAATACCAGTATGAGATTACGGCTCAAGCGACGGGTACTAAAACCGAAAAAGTAAAATCGTTAATCGAAGAGTGGATGATAGATCGCCCTATCAAGCATTTGCGGGCGATACAATATGCAGAGGCAAGCCTCCTATTTGAAGCGTTGCGCGAAGCGGGAATCAAAATAGCGGTCTTTTCAGACTTCCCGGCCGAAGCCAAGCTCAAAGGTATGGGCCTAAATGCAGACTATATCATAGACGCGACCCAAGCCGAAATAGATCAACTCAAGCCTCATCCAGCGGGGCTAAAACACCTATTGGCACTTAGCGGTCTGAAGGCTCAACAATGCCTTTTTGTGGGGGATAGGGACGATAGAGATGGAGAAGCCGCTCGGAGAGCAGATATGGCTTATTGGATTTTACCCTCCGGGGAACGCCCCCTCGCAGACTTATTGCAGCAATTGGAAAAGCAGTAGACTGCGAGTTTAGCTTTTGCGGATCACGTCCTGTTTCCAGCTTTGCCCATCTCCTTCTCCGGTAATTTCACTCACCTGATCACGATACTTATACGAATAGTCGTAGCCGTACTTGGTACGATATCCCTGTCCGTACTTGACATCATTAAACACTAGGTAGAAGCGTTTGAGATCCGCATGCTTACGTAGGGTCTCAATGTCTTTGAGATATTCAATCTTGGAATAGCGCTGACGGACGACATAAAGATTGATGTCACTGTGGCGAGCTACTTGGAGGTAGTCAGCAAAGAGCCCAGAAGGGGGAGTATCAACAATGACATAATCAAAGTCTTGCTGTACGGTTTGCAGGAGATATGGCAATCTTTCTCCATCCAACAACTCAGCCGGATTTTCGGGCACCGGACCACTGGCGATACATTTGAGCCTTGGCAGGCTGGTATCTTGGATCACCTGATCAACCGAAGCCTTATTGGCGAGATAGTTGGTCAAACCAAATTTATTGGCGACATCGATATACTTATGGACTCTCGGTTTGCGGATATCCGCTCCGATCAACAACACTTTTTGGCCATTGGCAGCCATGACTTGGGCCAAGTTTACCGCGCAAAAAGTCTTGCCTTCATTGGGTACAGTAGAAGTTACCGCAATCACTCTACAAGGTTTTTCAAAGGCCATAAACTGTAGATTGACAAAGAGATAGCGGAAGTTTTCGGCGACAGCCATCGCGTTTTCATCGGCCCAAAGGTTGCCATCCTCCACTTCTGGTGGCGCATGCAAAATATGTCCGAGCACGGTGGCTTCTATATGGTTTTCAATTTGCTCGACATCCATGACTCTCTGATCAACCGCCGTGAAAGCGAGAATACCAAAGAGCGGCAGCAGGAAGCCAATCATCAAGGACAGCAATAAGGTCTTGGTGGTATTGGGGGACACAGGTCCCGTACCGACTTTATGAGCGGGATCTAGTACTTTGCTATCCGCCTGGCTTGAGGCTTGGGCCATTTTGGCTTCCATGCGTTGCTGGAGGAGGTAGTTGTATAGATTGTCGTTAAAGACAAATTGCTCGTCTATGCGATTGAGAAATTGTTCCTCACCGGGTAAGTTGCGGACGATTTCGCTGGCCTGAGTCATTTTTTGGTTGACGCCGCGGATCGCTCTTTCGGTTTGACTAAGGCTAGTTTGTACGTTTGAAAGTACTGTTTCCTTGGTCTTTTTGATCATCCGATTGAGATATTGCATCTCAAGACTCTCTTCACCTGCGGCAACTGATTTGATTACTTTTTCAGAGTAAAGGCGTTTGAGTTCGACGATAGACTCGTCGAGTAGCGGCTCTCTGATACCCGCTGCTTTGGGCGAGCTCAATACAGTAGGATCAGCATCCGTTTTGAGGGTTTTGATCAAGCCAGAGAAATAGCTCCTGCGATTTTCGAGATCAGCTTTCTGGCTTTGAAACTGCTGTAATTGCTGTACCGCATTACCGGCAGTGAGACGAAGGTCATTGTTACGTCCATTGGGTTTGCGCGGGCTAGAGAGTGCCTCGACAGTACCTTCGATACTATCGGACAAAGCTCTGATCTGGCCTTCGATAAACTGGACTCGGCCTTCGGCAATTCTATTTTTTTCTTGAAGCTGACGATCGATATATTGTGCCGTCAAGCCATCAAGGAAGGCTCTTTCTTTGGAAATAAGCGGGCCTTGGTGGGCCAATTCGACAATCGTAGCCTGCTCATTGATGGTTTTGATATTGAGCTCTTTGATATAGGCTTCAGTGATCAACTCACGATCATTGACCTGAAAAAATAACTCTCTGCTTTGCCAAGATTCATTGAGTGCTTGGGTGTCGGCTACGATGAGTACCCGTAAAAAATCGTTTTCGGCAAACTCGCCAAAGCGGCCTGCAAGGGCAATCTTCATTTCTTGTCCTTGGACCCATTGCAAGCGTTCCTCCTCGGGGAAATATAGATAAGGATCGCTAGCCTCTGCAGTCAGCATGAAGCTATCGGGAGAAGTGATCTTAAGTTGAATCGGGGTTCCCTCTAACTGAGGATGATTTTGGTCAATGACGATATTGAAGGGAAGATTGTCATATAACTCTTGGTCCTGCCAAAATCCTTTTTCAAATATTTGTACCTCAAAGCCCAGGTATTTGACGGTCTGACTGATCAGTTCACGAGAGCCGAGAAATCCCACCTCATTTTGAAGGTTCTTGGGCTCTGCTTCTGGAAGCCCTCCAGAGCGCTCCGCGAGTCTTTGCACCCTTTTTTGATCTTGAATCAAAAGACTGGTAGCTACGCGGTAGGCAGGTGTTTTTAGTTGTAGATAAAGTACGCCGACGAGCAAACAAAGAGGTACAAGGACGGCAAACCATTGCCATCGTTCTCGAATCTTTTTCGCATAACCTTTTCCTTTAAGGTTAAATCGGCTCCTTTTTGCTTCTTTTTTGGGTCGTGTTGCCAAAGCAGTAATGTTTTATCCTTCCTAAAAATTGAGCGTTCCATAAAATGGAATCGCGAGAAAAGTGTGTGTGTAAGTGTCAATAATTAGCTGAAAACGCTGAAATAGGAGCATTAAAATTTCAGTGCCTACAACTAACAAGTCGAAAAGTGAACGCTAATGCAGTATCGGTCCAAGGATAATGCAATACAATAATGCAATACAATAATGCAAAATAATGCCGCTCCCCTGTCGGCTTCATCCATTTACTGAGCAAATAGTGTGCTAAGTGGTAACATTCTTAGACTCAATCGGTAATCCTCCTGCAAATTCAGCTTATATTTGTGGCATGTGGCGAGAATTGAGGGTCCTCCTCCGTAAAGAATTGATGCTCGAATGGAAGCAAAAATATGCTTTCAATGGATTGCTTTTGTACGTGCTCAGTATGTCTATTGTGATTGCCTTGGTCTTTAGAGATGAACTAAATCCAAGCAATTGGAATCTACTGCTCTGGTTGATGTTGCTTTTTGCCGCCATCAATGCGGTAGCCAAAAGCTTTCTTTCGG
>JBCAWW010000179.1:0-8531 GCA_038534415.1 Bacteroidota bacterium
AAAGATTGTGCTAGTAACCTCAACGCGTGAATAAACATCAAAAGTGTGAAAAAAGATCCAAAAAAATACCCACAAGGATACGAGCCTGGAGGTTACTAGCACAATCTTTGATGCTCGCTTTACAGAGGCGGTTGCAGAGGTTTTTCGCACGCGGCCACATGCTTTTTTTGTGGGAGGCTTTACCTTCTTGACGGCTTTGCAATTTCTCGGAATTGGCTTCCTATCTCTGCAAAACAAGCGCTATTTTGACGAACTGTTTCACATCAACTCTTCGCAATTGTTGGCAATGCATAATAAGCAATCAAAAGACAAGGTTTAATTATGACGAGAGGTAGCCTGCTAAATCTGTATGCTCCCTTATTGGTATTGTATCTGCTCATTATCGGGTTCATGTTTGACCCTAACTGGACCGGTGATGAGATTCGATTCCGATATTATGCAGAGAATTTGACTCACGGATATTTTGGAGACCCTGTAAATCCTGATTTCAGAAATGGTCCCGGATATTCACTTTTCTTAGTACCCTTTGTCGCCTTGGGCTTGCCCAAGTTAGTGGCGGTACTCAGCAATGCCTTTTTGATTTTAGGGGGCTTGGCGTTTTTTCAAAAATCAGCTCAACTGCTAGTTTCGGACAAATTGGCCTATTATCTGACCCTGATCATGGGGCTGTTTCCGGTCATGCTCAAGGTTATGCCCAAAGCAGTCTACGAGGCCTTTTATTTCTTTCTTGTTTGTGGCTTTCTCTACTTTTTTATCAAAGCCAATCAAAGCAAGACTTTTGAGTGGAAAAACTTCCTTTATGCTGGCTTATTTATTGGCATTTTGGCACTTACGCGCTTTGTCTATGGATATGCTTTGTTTATCAGTATACCGCTTTTGGTGCTGATCTCAGCCATTTGGCGTAAACCCATCTTTAGAGGCTGGGGGATTACGGTGGCGACAGGAATTATGATTTGCGTGCCCTATTTAGCTTATACCTACTCGGTAACGGCAAAACCCTTTTATTGGGGAACCAATGGTGGTGAAGTATTGTATTGGATGACCACTGGTGAGAAAAATGAGTATGGGGATTGGCAAGCCAAAGACAAAGTGATGGACGGCGAAATCTTAGGGATCTCGCCCATTCATAAACGCTTTTTTAAAACCATTATTCCGCTCAATCACATAGAGCGTGATGATGCCCTCAAGGCCAAGGCCATGGAAAATATGGCTGAACACCCTGAGGTCTATGTCAAAAACTGGATACATAATGTCATCCGTATGTTTTGGGGCTTCCCTCGATCATACCGCCAACAAGACCTTAGGCCCATACCCTATATCATCATCAATACGGTTTTATTGATTTGTCTCCTTATCTCCATCATCGCAGCTTGGCGCAATCGCTTCCAAATTTCTTTGGGACAATTGGCCCTATGGTGTATTTTTTTAATCTATATTGGTCTTACTTCCCTTGTTCACGCTGAACCAAGGTATTTAGTCTCCGTAACTCCCTTTTGGTTACTTTGGCTTGGGTATATCGGTTCTCGCTACATTACATTAAGCATTACGGTTGACGACTAGTATGAAAAAGTATTTTGCCCTTACCGGTATAGCCGGTTACATTGCTCCTAGACATCTAAAAGCGATCAAAGAAACGGGTAACGAGCTGATTGCAGCTATGGACCCTCACGATTCAGTCGGTATTTTGGATCGATATTTCACTGACGTATCCTTTTTTTCGGAGTTTGAGCGATTCGATCGCCACCTAGAAAGAATCAAAAGAGACGAAAGCCGCAGCGGAATAGACTATCTCTCGATCTGTAGTCCTAACTATCTGCACGATGCCCATATGCGTCTTGCCTTGCGCTTAGGCGCCCATGCCATCTGTGAAAAACCCCTAGTGGCTAATCCTTGGCAGCTAGATGCGCTCGAGCAATTGGAGAGCGAGTCTGAAGGCAGGGTTTATCCGATCCTACAACTTAGGGTACATGACACGATCTTGGCGTTGCGCGAGGCGCTAGAAAAAAATAAAAGCGACAAAAAATACGAAATCGACCTTACTTACATGACCTCTCGGGGGGCTTGGTACCTCTACTCTTGGAAGGGAGATGTCGATAAGTCTGGTGGTATCGCAACCAATATCGGGATCCACTTCTTTGATCTTCTCATCTGGCTTTTTGGCAAGGTGCAAGACTTCAAAGTCTACCTTTCCGAATCCCAAAAGATGAGTGGTAGCATCGAACTAGAAGGGGCCAATGTAAAGTGGTATCTCTCCATCGATCGCCATGATCTACCCCAAGAAGCCAAAGACGCTGGTAAGCCGACTTATCGCTCTTTGACCTATGATGGAAATGAAATAGAATTTTCAACTGGTTTTACCGATCTTCATACCCGTATGTATGAGCATATTCTTTCGGGCGAATCATTTGGTTTAGAAGCCGCTCGCCCTGCCATCGAACTTGTACATCGAATCCGTCAAGCCAAATTGAGTCCAGTGGATGATGGCGCACACTGGATGTTGCACAAATAAATCTCTTACATGTCTCAAACTTTAACTTGGCTGAGTATCGTTGGTGCTAGGCCACAGTTTATCAAACTTGCCCCACTCGTTCGCAGCATTCAAGCGCATAATGCTAGTCAGGAGCAACAAATAGCGCATATTATTGTCCATACTGGGCAGCACTATGACAAAGGGCTTTCGGATGTCTTCTTCGCAGAACTCCAAATCCCTGCCCCAGATCATCATCTAGGAGTAGGCTCTGGCAGTCATGGCGCTCAAACCGCTAAGATGCTCGAAGGGATTGAGGAGATATTTTTGGCCTCCCGCCCTGATATGGTGATCGTCTTTGGTGATACCAATAGTACCTTGGCCGGAGCAATCGCGGCGACCAAGCTGCACATCCCTATCGCGCATATTGAAGCAGGTCTACGGAGTTTCAACCGTAAGATGCCCGAAGAGATTAACCGCATCCTTACCGATCATGCTAGCGATTTATTGTTGGCGCCTACGGAGACTGCCCTTAAGCATTTGGCTGAGGAAGGACTGAGTGAGCGGACCATAGCGACAGGCGACATCATGTATGATACCGTCTTGCAAAATAGTGTGATCGCCGCGGAGCATTCAACCATCTTGAGGGATCACGGTCTCTCGGCCAATCAATACGCCTTGGTAACCATGCACCGCCCTTCTAATACCGATAATCCCGAACGCCTCAAAGCCATATTGGATACCCTCAATGAGATCGCCGATACTGAGTTTTCATTGGTGTTACCTTTGCATCCGAGGACGAAGGCGAGATTGGCATCCTTTAATTTGGATTGGGAGGCTTCGCCAAACTTTAAGTTCATCGAGCCTGTCGGCTATCTCGATATGATGCAGCTAATGTCTCAGGCCCGTATGGCGCTGACAGATTCTGGCGGTTTGCAAAAAGAGGCCTTTTTTCTCAATACGCCCTGTATCACCATGCGTGAGGAAACCGAATGGGACGATACCATCAATGCCGGAGCCAATATCTTGACCGGGGCTGATCCTGCTTTGATCCGCAATGCCGTCAATGCTTGGCAAAGCAAATTAGAAAATGGTAGACCTGATTTTACCGCTGCGGCCCAAGCTTCTTTTGGCGATGGACATGCCGCCGATCAAATCAGAGACGCGATACTGGACTGGATGAAAAAATGACTAGTTTTGATTCCTAAGCCTTTGGACTATGGAATTTGAAAGCTGGGTCTTTCCGCTGACGATATTGCCCGGAATTGGTCTGATGATCATGTCCACCACCAATTGGTCAGTAGCCCTCACCGGAGAAATCAACGATCTCTTTGAGAAGCAAGAATGCGATCGGAGCATCCTGCAACGAAAAATCAAACAACTAAGACTCATCAACAATGCCTTGGTGAGTCTTTATGCGTCTGTAACTATGTGTACGCTTGGTGGCTTTATCGGCTCCATCTGGAATGCCAGTACCATGGAGTCGGGTATCCTGATCGTAACCATTTTTGTCGCCATCGGGATCGCCTGCTTGCTGACCGGCGCCATCATGCTGATTATCTATGCCTTTAGAGCGGTGAGTATCAAACGAGATCAGTTTGTGTCGCGTTTGTGATTCCTGCTTCGCAGAACGATTATCAGCGTTCCGCGAAGCGGTCACACCAAAATATCCTTCATCACATGTCCATGCACATCCGTCAGCCGGATGTCGCGACCGCCAAACCGATAGCTAAGTCGTTCGTGGTCCATGCCTAACAGATGCAGCATTGTCGCGTGTAGGTCGTGGATGGTCGCAGGATTTTCTACGACTCGATACCCATATTCATCGGTTTTGCCGTAGACCGTACCGCCTTTGATGCCCGCGCCCGCTAGCCAAATCGAAAACGCAGAAGGATTGTGATCCCGTCCATCACCTCCTTGCGAGAAGGGCGTACGACCAAATTCGCCTGCAAACACGACCAGCGTATCTTCCAGCAGACCGCGCCATTTGAGGTCCTTGAGCAGGCCTGCGATGGGTTGATCAACCGCATGGGCATTACGTTCGTGTCCCTTTTTGAGACCGCTATGCTGGTCCCAACGATCTGCCGCCACTCTCGGGCAGGTCAATTCGACAAAGCGAACGCCTTTTTCTACTAATCGCCGCGCCAACAGGCATTGAGCGCCATAATTGCGGGTATGCTCATCCGCGTCCAACATGCCATAGAGTTTGCGAGTGCTGAGGCTTTCGTGGCGGAGATCAGCTACTTCCGGTACAGAGAGCTGCATTCGAGCGGCCATTTCATAGTTATGCACAGCGGATTCGATGGCATCATTTGGACCTAACTGGGCTTGCAATTGGGCATCAAGTGCCTGCATGGCGAGCAGCTTTTGTTTTTGCTGCGCTTCGCTCTCCTCCAATGGGGAAACGTTCGCCAAGGGCGTATCTCCCGCTCGAAAAATAGAGGCCTGATATGAGGCTGGCAAAAAGCCTGAAGTAAAATTGTCGAGACCACCTGGAGGAATCAAACCACTGTCTAGCACTACATAAGCAGGAAGATTTTGATTTTCACTGCCCAGCCCATAATTGATCCAGGCCCCCATACTCGGACGCCCTTGGATACCAATGCCCGTATGCAAAAAGTAGTTGGCGTTGGTGTGTTCGGGAAAGCGCGAAGTCATCGATCTCACCATGGCAATATCGTCTACGCAAGTCGCCAAATGGGGAAATAAATCGCTCATCCACATGCCCGATTCTCCATATTGCTTAAACTCCCAAAGGCTCGGCATCAGGCTCCCAATATCATCAAATTGGGTATTGTCGACTTTGAACTTTGCGTAAGGATTTTGCCCTCTCTCGGCATAGAGACGGGGTTTGGGGTCAAAGCTGTCCACCTGAGAGATCCCCCCGTCCATGTACAAAAAGATGATGCTTTTGGCTTTGGGCGCGAAGTGAGTGGAGGGCCGTAAGTTGTTTTTTTTCGCTGCGCGGAACGCTTCTTTCTCTTCCACCAAGCAGCCGAGCCCTCCCATCATACCCATTAAGGCAAGCCCACCGAAACCTTGTTTGCAGCGGTTGAGCATCTGACGACGATTGATCTGTTGGGGCTGCTTCATGGATTGAGATTGGGTTGGTCTTTTGCTCCCCCCTCCAAAGGGGGACAAGGTTTTACAAACCGTGGATTCCTCTTTTGAAGGGGCAGAGAGGGTAATAAGTGCTCGATAATCATAGCAAAAAGATAAACTCCTTCAGGTTGATCAACATATGGGTATAGTCGGCCCAGGCTTTTTGCTGAGCTGCTGGATCTTCGGGGTATAGCAGCGCTTGAGATTGCAGGAAGGCCTGGCCGCTTTTTACTTCTTCTGCCTTTGGCAATCGAGCAAAGGCTTGTTCATAAAGTCTGCTAATACGAGCTTCGGTAGGGAGACTGTCTTGCGCACTATTTTCAGCCCAATAACGAGCTTGTTCTTGCACAAAGGGATCGTTCATCAGACTCAGGCTTTGGGCGGGCACATTGGAAAGATTGCGTTTGCCAAAGGCTGTAAAAGGCACAGGGAAATCAAAAGCCTGCAAAAAAGGCGGCAAGAAATTGCGACGAATCCCCTGATAGACCGAGCGCCTAGCCATGCCATCCAATGGACCACTCACTCGAGGACGTCCGCGCCCACGCATAAACTCCGTCAGGTAAATGGGTACGCTCGGCCCATACATAGCGGTGTCCAAACAGCCCGAAACGGCAAGTATCCCATCGCGAATCGCCTCTGCTTCTAAACGTCTGACACTGAAGTGAGAGAGGTAGAGATTTTGAGGGTCTATTTGTTGGGTACCGCTGCGCGGAACGCTTCCCCTTTGGAAAGTTTCACTTAGGACCATCGCTCGGAGCATCGCTTTGATGGACCAATCTGCTTGTTGAAATCGGAGGGCCAATTCATCCAATAAGTCTGGATGGCTAGGTAGTTTGCCCTGCAAACCAAAGTTGTCGGGAGTGGCTACCAAGCCTCGCCCAAACACATAATGCCAAAGGCGGTTGACCATTACTCTGGCCGCAATGGGATTGTCAGGACTGACGATAGATTTTGCAAAATCCAAGCGGTGGTCGCGTTCGCCGATGTAGGCGCTATCTCCCCCCAAAGCTGACAAAAAAGCATGAGGCAAGAGCGTATCTGCTCGTTGATCTACTTGTCCACGCTCAAAAACGGGACTGTAAACTGCCTGTCCCGCCTTCATGCCGGTAAAATATTGCTGGGTCTTGAGCGAGTTATAATCAAGCGGCTCTGGCAATAAATGGCTGTCAATCTTTTGAAAAGGGCGACTTTGCCCCCGATAGGGTGCTTCTTTTAGCTGGGGACCGTTATGTGCCACCGCCCATTGCACCTCTATCCAGGCTGCTTCGTCGCTCTGCAGATTGTGGCGATCATAAATACCGGGTAGGATTTCAATATATGCTTTACGGCCAGCATAGGGTTTCAAATTGTCGATCTGGATAGTGTGCCAGTTGTTGTTGTAGATGCGCTTTTCGAGCTGCCCATAAATTGGGAACTGGATGAGCTGGAAGTTTTCGATGATCAAACGCACAACTGAGCCTTGTCCTCTAAGCTTGAGGGAAAGGATGTCTTTTTCTAGGATGAAATTAGGAGAGCGCAAAGCGCCGGGAATCCCCTTGCCATATAAGTCCGAGCGCATGGAGCCGATGGGGGGTAATTTTGCGGCTAAGCCGTCAAGGACGGGCCTCGCTGCAGTATTGCCCGCCATAAATGCGGGACCATCGGCTATCCAGCCTTCGGTACTAGCGTTCCGAAAATCGGCGATCACCCTAAGCGTATCTGCCCAAAGGGAGGGAGGATTGGGCTCAGATGTCGGGGGCATAAGAAAATCTCTTAGCGCCTTGACTTGCTGTTGATCCTGCTCGACCAGCGCTTGCCAATCCCCTAGACCTGCTCCGTAACGGTGAAAACGAGCGCTTTCAAATAATCCGTACATGCGATAGTAATCCTTGGTCGGGACCGGGTCAAACTTGTGATCGTGGCAGCGGGCGCAGCTGACGGTCAAGCCTAAAAATGCTTTGCTCGTAAGGTCGATATTATTGTCGATGCGGTCGGCTTCTTCCTGTTTGATGTTGACGGGACTATGTTTGCCTTCCCCCAGGGCCATATACATGCTGCCATAGACCGATTCGTTTTCCTGCGTTTTTGCGTTCCGCCGAGGGCGAACTAATAAATCTCCAGCCAAATGCTCTTGCACCAACTGATCATAGGGCACATCCTGATTGAATGCTCGGATCAGATAGTCGCGGTATCGCCAAGCCCCATCGATGGCAAAGTCAAATTCATGGCCTTGGGTGTCGGCATAGCGCATCAGGTCCATCCAATGGCGGGCCCAGCGCTCTCCAAAACGCGCTGAGGCGAGGTAGTATTCAACCCAGCCAGCATAGGCAGTTTGGCTGGTATCAGTCCGAAACGCTTCGAGTTCGGCTAGGCTAGGAGGGAGGCCCGTCAAAACGTAGGCGAGTCTACGAAATCTTTGGTGGGCTGGAGCTCGTGGACTCAGGGCCAAATCTTGTTCCTCGATGCTTTGTTCGATTAATTGATCGATTAGTGCTTTGGTGCTGAGGGAGGAGGAGAGCTTTGCTTTAGGCGGGACAAATGCCCAGAATTTTTGCCATTGGGCACCTTGCTCAATCCATTTGGTGAGTACTGCCTTTTCGTAGTCTGTAAGGGTTTTTTTGCTTTCTGGCGGCGGCATGATCAATTCGGGATCCTCACTATGGATACGTTGCCATAATGCACTCTCCCCCGCATCTCCGGCTACAATGGCTTGTAAACCGCTTTCCAAAAGGGCTTGCGCCCCCTCTTGCGTATCGAGACGTAAATCGGCTTTGCGACTGCTGGGATCAGGACCGTGGCAGCTAAAACAGTTTTGAGAAAGAATGGGCCGTACGTGAAAATTGAAACTTATCTCATCGGGCAAGCGCGTATCACTGCCTTTGCTAGCACTAAAGATGAACCATACGAACAGGGGCAAACTGAGGAGAATCAGCCAGCGTAGTAGTCCTTTCATAGCAATTGAGACCTAAGGAAAAAGTAGATC
>JBCAWW010000180.1:0-8484 GCA_038534415.1 Bacteroidota bacterium
TCGTCAAAACCCGATTAAAGTTCGATTTGCTTATGATCAGGTCTCTTCTGATGAGATTGGGATACCATTAAAAGAGGTGCCTTTTCAGTTCTCTCCTTCTATCAGAGGAGTGGCCCAATGGGAAGATAGTAGGACCTTGATTTTTATTCCCTCTTTAGATTTACCCTCCGGGGAACGCTTCTCCGCCTCTCTCAACCTTAAGGGAATCCTTGCTGATATCAAGCCTGAACTTGAAACCTTCAATTTTCAGTTTGCTACTCGCACCCAACATCTTCAAGTCGAATTTGCGAGCATGGAATTGCTTAATACCACCGATTCTAAATTGAGTGGGATCGTTCGCACGGCGGACTTCGTATCGGACAAGGAGATGGAAGAGCTGCTAACTGCCGAATTAGATGGAGACGATCTTGACCTTGATTGGAAGCACAACCTCAAAAGCAAGGAACATACCTTCATTATCCCCACGATTTCGCGTTCTCAGAATGAGCAGGAAATAGAAATACGTTGGAATGCTCGCCCCCTTGGAGTCGACGAAGTCGGTCGCAAAGCACTGACCCTGCCACCTGTAGGCACTTTCGCTCCGGTCGCTACCTACACTTATGACCAGCCAGAAGCATATATCGTAGTAGAGTTTTCTGAGCCGCTTGATCATGAGCAAGAGCTAAAAGGTCTTGTTAGTCTCGAAAAGACAGGAATAAAAACCAGCATCGAAGGCAATCGTCTTTTGATCTATCCTAACAAAAAAATTGTTGGCCCACTAGAATTGGGGCTCAATAGAGGCATCAAAAGCGCCTCAGGTCTAAGTTTGAAGGCAAAAAGCAGCGAGACTGTCATATTCAGTGAAACGAAGCCTGAACTAAGAATGATTGGCAAAGGGACCATCTTGCCCAATACGGGCAAACTTCCCTTTATTTTTGAAGCCAAAGGTCTCCGTGCCGTAGATGTACGGGTAATCAAGATTTACGAAAAAAACATCCCTCAATTCCTACAAGTCAACCAGCTAAATGGTAGCAATGAATTGAAGCGTGTGGGCCAACCCGTAATGATGAAGCGAATTGATCTTGGCAGTAATCCTGATCTTGATCTCAACCAATGGAATCGCCATTCATTAGATCTGGCCAGTATGATCAAATCAGATCCGGGTGCTTTATATGAAGTAGCGATTGGGTATCGCCGCTCTTATGCCTTCTATGCTTGCTCGGATGAAATTGGCGCTGAAGAGGATGTCAATATGCTGGCCTTAGAAGATGATTGGTACACCTTCACTCAGGAAGAAGAAGATAGCTACTGGGATTACTATTATTATGATGAGGGGGGCCGTAATGATCCCTGTAAAGATGATTACTACTACGCAGAACGCATGGTCAAGCGCAATGTTCTTGCGTCTGACCTTGGCCTGATCGCCAAAAAAGGTAGCGGAGGCGCTATGATCGTCGTTACCAACCTGCAGACTACTAAGCCGGAAAGTGGAGTGAGCCTTGAGGTATATGACTATCAGCACCAGTTAATGCAAACCATTACTTCTGACAGTAAAGGCATGGCGCGGACCAAAATCCCTCGCACTCCTTATCTGCTAGTAGCGAAGAAGGGGCAGCAAAGAGGTTACCTCCGACTGGATGATGGCTCGGCACTCTCCATGAGTAATTTTGACACAGAAGGAAAAACCTATCATGAAGGGCTCAAAGGGTATATCTATGGAGAACGAGGCGTTTGGCGACCCGGTGATGATATATATTTGACCTTTTTATTAGAAGACAAACTTGGCACCTTGCCCAACGATCATCCTGTCGTCTTCGAATTGATCGATCCTCGAGGACGTTCTGTTGAAAAAACGGTAAGCCGATCTGGACAGAATGGATTTTATCCTTTCCCCACCAAGACGGCAGCAACTGCTCCTACCGGTAATTACCGAGCCAAGGTCAGTGTTGGGGGAGCTACTTTTGAGCGTACAGTCAAAGTAGAGACTGTGGTCCCCAATCGTCTCAAAATGGAACTGGATTTTGGCGTTAAAGCACTCTCAAATAAAACCCGTAATCAAAGCACACAACTCAAAGCAATGTGGCTACATGGAGCCATCGCAAGAGGGCTAAAAGCTGAGGTTAAGGCAAGTTTGAAATCGGTACCTACCCAGTTCCCTAAATTCTCAGATTATATCTTTGACGATCCCGTTAGAAAGTTCCAGTCTGAGGAGCAGACCCTCTTCGAAGGCAATCTTACCAATGAAGGTACTGCTAATGTGCCTGCGAACTTATCTTCTAATGAGACCGCTCCTGGTATGCTACAAGCTAATTTTAGCACGAGAGTATTCGAACCAGGTGGCGGCTTTAGCGTAGATCGTTTTAGCTCCCCTTTCCATCCATATCAGACCTATGCAGGAATAAAAACGCCGAAGGGAGACGTTGCCAGAGGCATGCTCCTCACAGACGAAGACCATGTTGTAAATGTGGTAACCGTAGATACAGAAGGCAATCCTGTTTCCTCTAGTGTTGAGGTGACCCTATATAAGCTGAGCTGGAAATGGTGGTGGGATAAGAGCCAGGATAATATCGGTAGTTATAAAGGCAAAGTCTCTGGTCGTGAGCTAGATAGTGAAACCATCACCACTTCTAACGGAAGAGGTACTTATACCTTAAGAGTAGACTATCCAGAATGGGGGCGATATCTCGTTCGTGCAGTGGATCAAAATGGACACGCTACCGGAAAAATTATTTATATCGACTGGCCAGGTTGGGCCGGACGAGCGGCAGAAGATGGCCAAGGTGGTGCGCAAATGCTAAGCTTTACCTCTGATAAGCCTGTCTACAAAGTAGGAGAAACCATCAATCTCAATATTCCTACTGGCTTTGCTGGTCGCGCTTTGGTGAGCGTAGAAAGTGGCACCAAGGTCATTGAGGCACATTGGTTAGAAGCTCAAAAAGGCAATACCAAGTTTAGTCTTAAAGCTAGTGGAGAAATGGCTCCCAATGTCTATATCAATGTGAGCTTATTACAGCCGCACGCCCAGACCGCCAATGACCGCCCCATCAGACTTTATGGGGTGATCCCAATCAAAGTTGAAGATCCTGGTACCATTCTTAATCCAGAGATCGCCATGGCGGATGTGCTAGAACCTAATTCTAGGGTTCAGATTAAAGTCTCCGAAAAAGATGGCGGTCCTATGACTTACACCTTGGCGGTCGTAGACGAAGGCCTACTGGGTTTGACTCGTTTCAAAACGCCAGATCCTTGGAGTACATTTTATGCTCGCGAGGCGCTCGGTATCAAAACATGGGATATCTATGATCATGTCTTGGGTGCCTATGGCGGGGAAGTGAAAAGCCTCCTCAATATTGGTGGTGGTGATGGCGGCGAGGGCCCAGAGGGCAAGAAGCCAGATCGTTTTAAACCTGTAGTGAAATTTTTAGGCCCCTTTGAACTCAAAGCAGGGGAGACAAAGTCTCACCTCATCAATATGCCCAATTATGTGGGGGCAGTGCGGACCATGATTGTGGCCTCTAATGGGGAAGGAGCATATGGCAAAACTGAAAAATCTACCCCTGTTCGTAAAGCCCTAATGGTATTGGGTTCTTTGCCACGAGTGGTTGGACCAGGTGAAAATGTGAGACTGCCAGTTACTGTATTCTCAACTGAGGACGGCAGCAAAGTGGTAAACGTAAAAGTGGAAACTGGCAAACGCATGCTAGTAGATGGTGCTGAAAAGCAAGTTGTACGTTTCTACAATGCTGGTGAAAAGATGGCTTATTTCAACTTGGGAGTATTGAGCTCTTTAGGAACTGGGCACGTGAAGATCACAGCACAATCAGGTGGTGATGTCGCAGTATATGAAACCGATATTCAGGTGAGAGTGCCGAATCCCGTCATTTATGAGAGTTTTTCAAAATCCTTGGAGAAAAACCAAAACTGGGCCCAGGCGATTACTCCGATCGGTATGCGCGGGACTCGTGCTGGTATGGTGGAAGTTTCGGCTATCCCGCCCCTCAACCTAGGCAAGCGCTTAGAGTATCTGATTCGCTATCCGTATGGGTGTATCGAACAAACTACTTCCAGTGTATTCCCACAAGTACGTCTGGCTACTCTCTTAGACTTGACAACACCCCAAAAAGAAAATATCGACAAGAACATCAGAGCAGGTATCAAGCGCCTCAGAGGCTTCCAACTTGCGAGTGGGGGTATGTCTTACTGGCCCGGCAACGGAGATGCCAGCGATTGGGGAACAAATTATGCCGGACACTTCATGCTCGAAGCCGAGATGGCTGGTTATTCACTTCCTGATGGGTTCAAAGACAAATGGATCAATTACCAGCGCAAAGAAGCGCAAAACTGGAATGGGGGAGATGGAGCATCTGCTTTGACACAAGCCTACCGTCTCTATCTGCTATCCTTAGCCAAAGCGCCAGACCTAGGTTCCATGAACCGGATGCGTCAAAGCGGGGATTATAGCCCAGTTGTTAGATGGAATCTCGCAGCCGCCTACTATCTCGCAGGACAGGAAAAGGTCGCTCGCGACATGGTTACTACTTTAAGTCAAGAGGTCGCGGTCTATCAAGAGCTCGGAGGGACTTATGGATCCCAGGTACGAGACCAAGCTGTGATATTGCAAGCACTTAGTCATATGGAGATGCGAGACCGTGCCGGAACGCTTGTCAAAGCAATCTCCGATCGCCTTTCTTCTGATCAATGGCTCAATACCCAAGCTACCGCCTATAGTCTGATTGCGATGGCAAAATATGTAGGCGAGGAAGGCTTCAGTGAAAAAGTGGCCTTTAGTTATCGCTTAGGTAAGGGCAAGTGGCAAAATGTAAAATCCGACAAACCTATGTGGCAATTAGCACTTGCAGAAGCTGATCTTGCGGACCTTGAAGTGAAAAATAATGCAGGCGGGATGTTGTTTGCACGAGTGATTATCGAAGGTATACCTGAAAAAGGAGCAGTCACAGATGCCGCTAATGGTTTGGCCATGACAGTCAATTATTTTGATATGGCAGGCAAGACTATCGATCCGGCTCAATTGGCCCAAGGCACTGACTTTAAAGCAGTGGTTACGGTCAAGAATACCGGACAAAGAGATTATGAAGAGATGGTGCTAAACCAAATCTTCCCGTCAGGTTGGGAGATTCATAATACGCGTCTCGATGGCGGTAGCGCCGGTGGTGATACGCCTGAATATCAAGATATTCGTGATGATCGAGTTTACTCTTTCTATGATTTGAAACGAGGCCAAAGCAAGACCTTCAATGTCCTGCTCAATGCCAGTTACCTAGGGCGGTTTTACTTGCCTTCTGTAAGCAGTGATGCGATGTATGATCATTCAATCCAAGCTCGTAAGGCTGGGCAGTGGGTCAATGTCGTAGAGGCTGGCGGCAACTAATCATAATATATTCCTAAAGGGGAGGGGAGAGGCCATTGAGTCGCTTCCCTCCTTTTTTTGTAAATTTGAATATGATTCGGACCACAGCCTTGACCAAAGTTTATCGTACAGACGAAATAGAGACCAAAGCCTTAAACGAGGTTTCTCTCCATATCAAAGAAGGAGAGTTTGTTTCTATCATGGGACCTTCTGGATGCGGCAAGTCTAGTCTGCTCAATATTCTCGGCTTGATTGATAGCCCGACTTCTGGGACTTATCACTTCAACGATGAGGAAGTAGGGCGTTACTCGGAGAGGAAAAGAGCCCAACTCCGCAAGCAGTATATCGGCTTTATCTTTCAGAGTTTCAACTTGATCGAAGAGTTGACAGTCTACGAAAATGTCGAATTGCCCCTGCTCTACAACAAAACCCCGGCGGCCAAAAGACGGCAAATGGCTGAAGAATTACTCGAAAGGATGAATATGATGCATCGACGCAATCATTTTCCTCAACAACTTTCGGGAGGACAACAGCAAAGAGTTGCCGTAGCAAGAGCAATCGTTACAAAACCCAAATTGATTCTCGCTGATGAGCCTACGGGTAATCTCGATAGTGCTAATGGCGATGAAGTGATGAAGATTTTGGCCCAGCTCAATAGCGAAGGAACTACGATTGTGATGGTTACCCACTCCAATTATTGTGCAGAATTTGGAAACCGTATCGTCCGTTTGTTAGACGGCAAAATCGTGACCGAAAATATCGTCCAGCAATATCTCTAAACATATGCCCACCTATTTACAGGAATTGATCGCCCGGATAGAGCAAGTAAGTGCGAAGGCTAAAGCGCAATTTGAGGGGCTCAGTAGTGAAGATTTAAACTGGAAGGCAGACGCGAATTCTTGGAGCGTGGCCCAATGCTTGGATCATCTCATCACTACCAATGAGTTGTATTTTCCGATTTTGACTGCTGCGCAGAACGCTCAGCCGCCCCAAAATATATTTAGTCGTCTTAAACTGTTCTCCGGCTTATTTGGTCGCTTGTTGAGAAAGCAATTGGGAGCAGAAGTGATCAATAAATCGAAAAGTCCTAAAAGCTTTCAACCAGCCACCAGTGGGCTTCCTGCCGATATACTTAGTCAGTTCCTCTCCCATCAGACCAAACTGATTGCGCACTTAAAGGCTTTGCCAGATCGGGATTTCTCAAAAATGATTATGATTTCGCCTGCCGCTGCTTTTGTTACTTATAGCATAGAGGATGCACTGTATATCCTGACGGGACATGAGGAACGGCATTTGGCTCAGGCCAAAAGAGTGATGCAAATGCCAAGCTTTCCTACTAACTTGCAAAACTAAATCTAGGGATTATGGCGATGACCGAACAGCAAAAACACTTATATTTTCTATATCGACAATTTGTGACGCGTACGGCTGATAGATTGGACGTAAGAGGTAAACTACTCGAATTTAAGGTAGGATCTAGCACGACCTTTGGCATTGCTGCCTCAGTAGTAACCTATTTTGTGGCGGTTCTCTTTCTTTTGCAAGGGTATAGCCTACATTATATGGTGGGACTAGGTAGTCTATGGACATTGGTATTCCTGACCACAGCGGCATTGGGGGCTATCGCGGTAGTATCAATTTCTGCCCGCATCGACTTAGATCAACGTACCATTACCCGCTATATCCTGGGTTTTAAGATCATGCAAATCTCATTTGATGAGCTGAAGGCTATCAAAATCTCAGTAAATAAATTATTCGGATTAAATGGTGGTGCGACCTTTATCTTAGTTGACAAGAATGATCGTAAAATGGGGCTAGTAACCTTCCGGAAGCAAGAACATATGGAACTTTACAATGAGCTGCTTCCAGAGGTTTTTAAAGCCTTTTAGTCTTCAAATTCGTAGCCATAAAGCTTAGTGATTTTCTTCTTTTTCAAGAAGGCAACTTCCACTGTCATCCGGACATCCTCCAAAGGACGATTTGCTCTGTTTACAGGCTTGAGAGCAATCTTGTCGATCACATCCATTCCCTCAATTACTTGCCCAAAAATCGTGTAACTACCATTTAGGTGTTGGCAACTAGCGGGATTATGAACGATATAAAATTGACTACCACTAGAGCGTCTCTGCGGGTTACTAAAATCTGGCTGACGGGCTGCTGCCAAACTGCCTTTTTCATGCTTAAAAGAGGCGTTGATTTCGGCATCTAAGGTATAACCCGGTCCACCTGTTCCAACCTTGCCTGATTTGCCGCCCTCCTTGGAGTATGGATCACCGCCTTGAATCATAAAGCCCTTCATGACTCGGTGGAATGAGAGGCCATTATAATAGCCTTCTTCTGCAAGTTTGACAAAATTGGCTTTGTGCTTGGGGGTTTCGTCGTGGAGTAGAAGCACCATGTCTCCTTCGGGAGTATGGATAGTTACGACATACTCTTTCTTTTTATGAGTCTTGAGCTCGAAGTCAGATTTTTCTTCTTGAGCATTCAATGGAAGGGAGAAGCCTAGGCTAAAAACTAGCAAAAGGCAAAAAATACGATCGATCATGTTATCTTAGTAAAATCTATTGGAGTGTAAATTAGGAAAAAGCTCCGGAGGAGAAAAAATAGATAAGACTATTAGCAACTGGATAAGCAAGAAATATGCGAGTAGCGATCATTATCGGCATTTGTTTCACGGTCCTTTCATGCGCAGGGCCGCAGTCTGGATCCTTAAGTCCAGATGTGCGTACTGAGTTGGATAAACTAGCAGATAGTTCGGCAGATTATCGCGAAAAATATTTCGACCTTTCGATCCGTATTGTTCAGATAATGGAAGAAGTTGCTGCGGTTGAAAATGATGCCCAATCTATCGCAAAGCTACGTGAGTATATGTCTGATAATGATGTCGCCCTCAAAAGGCTTAAAAATCAGTTTGATGGTTGGCAAAAGCATGAAGACGATGAAGCGGTGGTAGCCTTTATCACACGCTACAATGAACAAGCCTCAGCTCGGAGGATCAGAAACCTAGCTCCTAGGCTTCATAGCCGCTTTGCCTATGACAAGTCTTATGTTGCGGATTTAGAAACGCTTGTTCATTGTAGCGTGTGATAAAGGCTACCACCGCTTCATCGTCTTCATGCTTTTGCCAACCATCAAAC
>JBCAWW010000181.1:0-8478 GCA_038534415.1 Bacteroidota bacterium
TGAGATGAGATTGGACAGAGGAAGAGAGGTCTTATTGATTTTTAATGGCAAACTGCCCATCTTCGCTGATTTCCGCTATCAGCTCGACTGGATTGTAGTTGACCATATTGGCATTATAAGAGAGCTTAATTTCACCCTCAGAGGCATTTAAAATTGAGCCCGAAACAGTAGCATCTCCTTTGGCTTGGAGGGAAAACATTGTCCCTATCACCGCCATTGAAAAAAGCCAAAATCTTAATTTCATAGTTTTTAGGTTATGTTAGAAAACAGAACATTAGGTAAAATACGCTAAAGCTACCTAACTTGCCACAAAGCCACTCTCATATATGAAAACTTACGATGTACAAAGTGCCGAAGCTCAGCTCAAAGAGCTCCATGGCTGGGCGTTCCGCGAAAGCGGTATAGAAAAAACCTACCTCTTTGACAATTTTGTAGAGGCTTTTGGTTTTATGGCAAAAGCTGCGATTTATGCAGAGAAAGCCAATCATCATCCAGAATGGTCAAACGTTTATAACAAAGTTCACGTTCGCCTAAGTACTCATGATGCAGGCGGACTTACTGACTATGATTTTCAATTGGCTCAACAACTCGAAAAATGTCTATAACACGCGTCAAAATCATCAACCGCTCCGATAATCCCTTACCTCACTATGCGACTCCCGCTTCAGCTGGTGTCGATTTACGAGCCAACAATGATGAGTCAATTGTACTTGCTCCCATGGAAAGGACGATGGTCCCAACGGGGCTATTTATCGAGCTACCTATTGGATATGAAGCTCAGGTAAGACCCAGATCTGGGCTCGCCATCAAGCACGGATTGTCAATCCCAAATTCTCCTGGCACTATTGATGCAGACTATAGAGGGGAGATCAAAGTATTGCTGATCAATCTGGGTCAAGAAGCCTTTGAAATCAAGAAAGGAGAAAGGATCGCTCAGATGATAATTGCCAAACATGAACAAGTCCAATGGGAGGAAGTAGAGGTTTTGGGCGAGACAGAAAGATGAGCAGGTGGCTTTGGACATACCGGCAAATAGTGTGTATTTTATCAGATAAACCTTGGAGTTAATGCGATTACTTGTTCTATATATTTTTTTGTTAGCTAGTCTCTTGTCTTGCAAGACTACTCAACAAGCCACTCAAAGCCCTAAGCCACAAAATGTCGTAGCGAGCGACCCAAATGTGCTTAATGCTAAGCAGGTCGAAATCCGGCAACAATACGTTGAGGCCACTACTCAAATGGTCAGAGGGGATTACAATAAGGCCAAAGAGATTTTTGAATCTGTTGTAAGGCTAGATCCTCAAAATCACGCCGCTAAATATAATTTGGCCAAACTGAGTTTAGCGCAAAGAGAATATGAGCAGGCAGTTATCTATGCCAATCAGGCGGTTGAGGGGAATCCAGAAAACTACTGGTATTATCAAATTTTACAGCAGGCCTACGAAGAACGAGGTGAATACAAAGACGCCATCGCCGTTTTGGTCCAGATAACCGAAAAATTTCCAGATCGTCCCTCAGAACGAATTCATTTGTCTGAACTCTATCTCAAAAATGGGCAAGCGGATCTGGCCGTTCAAGAATTAAATGCGCTCGAACAAAGCAAAGGTTTTAGTCCAGAAATAGGGATTCGAAAAATTGCCTTGCTCCAAAAAAGCGGCTCTCTTACTCAAGCGATCGAAGTAGCAGACCAATTGATCGCCAGTGAAGTAGATAATCCTCGCTTTTATCAAATCAAATATGACTTGCTTAAGCAAAGTGGAGACAAAGTAGCCTCCATCAGTACGCTAGAAAAACTATTAGAATTTCAACCCGACAATGGGTTTGCCCTGCTCTCCTTAGCTGATTATTATCGTCAACAGGACGATTTGGCCAACTCGGACAAATACCTTAATCGCGCTCTCAGAAACCCCGATATCGAAGTAGAAGGCAAAGTATATATCCTCAACAATTTGCTCAATTTTGCAAGTCAGGATGCTGCCATGGTGCCTCGTATCCTTAAGCTGAGTAGGATTTTGTATCAGACCCATCCTGGGAACGCTCAGGCCCTTGCCATACAGGGCAGGAGTATGCGATTGAACAACCAGCCAGATTCTGCTCGTTATTATCTTAAGCAATCTTTGGATTTGGATCCCACCAACACCAACGCCTGGCAAGAACTGCTAGAATCGGATTACGAATCTGCAAATTTTGCCCAACTATATGATGATGCCGATGAAGCCTTGGAGTTGTTTCCTAATCAGGAGAGAATCCTATTTTACTACGGCTTAGGAGCAGCTCAACAACAGGATAGTGATGCTGCATTTTATGCTTTTAATAAAATTATCAAAAAGGGGAGTCGAGATCAATCACTACTCACTCAAACCCACCTGCAACTCGCTAGTCTCTATCAAAAAGAGGGCGATATAATGGAAGCAGATCAGCGATTTGAGAAAGCAATTGCGATTTCTCCGGAAGATGCCAATATCCTTGATCAGTATGCATATCATTTGGCCCTCCGCGGAGAACGCTTATCCGAAGCCGCCGAAATGGCGCAAAAATCAAGAGAGCTACAGCCGGAGCGTGCAGCCTTTTTGATTACTCAAGGTCTTATAGCATACAAGCAAGGCTCCTACGGAGAAGCTGTCAAAAGTTATGAACAAGCTCTCAGTAGTATACGCCGTCCTACCGCCAAGCAATTAGAGCATTATGGTGATGCACTTTATAAAAGCGGCAAGGCAAGCGCAGCAAGGCAACAATGGGAAAAAGCCAAACAGTTAGGCGCCCTTAGCTTGGACATTGACAAAAAGCTTCGTGAACTCTAAGATCGTATGAAAAACACCTCTCTAAGCTTCGCCTTACTCATCGTATTATTACTGCCTACCTTAACGGGCTGTGAGCTCTTTCGCAAAATTGGCAACAAGCCCAGTAAAGAAGATGCAGTTTATGCGCTGGCAGAAGAAATCCTAAATAGCCCCTTTGACTTTAAAGAAGTGGCTATCAGTGGCAAAGCCGATATTAGGACCCCAGATCTCAATCTAGGCGCGAGTTATCGCATTCATATCCAAAAGGATCAGCAGATACTAATCAAAGTCTCAAAGTTTGTCGAAGTAATTAAAGTCTTGATTACCACCGATTCTATCTTTGTTCAAGACAAACTCAACCAAGCATACTATGCTTGTGACTATAGCCTTGCCAAAGAATATTTGGGCGTAGATGCTGATTTTCAAATGATCCAAGCGCTCTTTTTAGGGGACTATGCGCCGATCCCTCCCAATATGGAGCTAATGAGCCCGCCTGAAAGTAATCCCTTAAAGTTTTCAGGATCTTTAGATTCTACCAAAGTTGTCTACTATTTGGACCGAGAATTGAAGAAGTTGGTACGTATCAGTGTCGAAAACCCAGCGATAGAGGGACAGAGTGATGCTTATTACAAAGATTTTGAAAAGGTAAATAATCAAAATTTCCCGATGGCCTTTGAACTTATAGTGCCACTCCCCTTGGATGGATCTCTCAACTTTAACCATAGGCGAGTACAAGTCAATCCCGCCAACCTAAACTTTGCCTTTGATATTCCCAGTGGTTACAACCGTCAAGATTGCCCCTAAGCCTTTTAGATGCATACTCTCTTCCTAAGTCGATACAAAACAGTTATAAGCAGTTTGCTGGGACTGGGAATTTGTTGTATTCTTTTTTCTCAAGCCCTACAGGCTCAAAACACTGACAGTCAACGGGTCCAGTCTCATTTATCCCTCAGCAATCAGTTTCTTAGTGGGGATTATAGCAAGACCGAAAAGGCTTTGGCAGATCTTCGCATAGTCAATCTCAGGATGCAGATCCAAGAAAAACTAATCTCTGATATGAAGGCTGACATCCTCAATGCAGAAGATGAGATTGAGTTGCTACAAGAGAACCATTGTCGGATCGGGGAGACGATTGAGAGAGTAAAAAAGGAGTATAGTCAGCAAATACGACGTACTTATCTATTGTATTCTAAACAAGGATTTTGGTTGAGTTTGTTGGCAGCGGGTAATGTTACCGAAGCCTTTTATCGGGTAATATATTTTAGGGAGTACAGTCGATATCGTAGGGAGCAAATTCGCATACTGACTGAATCTCGTAAGATACTCGCAGAACAAAGTCAGCAAATACGACGAATTCAAAATAGGCGGAGAAGACTGGTAAGGGCTCGCCAAAGAGAAAGGGCGCAGTTACGAGATACAGAACGTCTCCGTCAAAAGCTCAACAAATCGCTTCGCTCTAAAGCCCAAGCATTGAAAAAGGAGTTTCACGATCAGCAGACGGCTCTTTTACGTCTGATGCAGGAGACTGAGAATCCCATTAGCATTCAAGTGGGGGATGCCGAACTTTCAGAAGCGGCTATTGATAGTCTCTTTGACATCAGGAAAGGCAAAATGCAATGGCCAGTTCCTCCAGATCAGAGTCTTTTGATCGAAAGCTTTGGTGAGATCGAAGATGAGTTTGGCAATCTTAGAGACAATCACGGCTGGACGTTCCGCGTAGCGGAAGGCCAAAAAGTAAAGAATATTTTCCCTGGGCGAGTGACTGGGGTAAGGATAGTGCCCCTACTGGGAACGGCTGTCATTATCTCCCATGGTCGTTATCGAACTGCTTATGCCAACCTAGCGGCCACAGCCCTACAAGAAGGACAGTTTGTCAAAGAAGGTAGCCTGATAGGGCTGGTCCGCACGGATCGCAGAAGCGGAGAAAGTATCGTACGATTTATGATGTACGAAGAACCCTCCGCCTTTCTTGACCCTAGTGATTGGTTGAAATAAGCTGCAAAGCGGTTCGAGCTTCTCACATTGCCCTCTATCCCTTCCCAGCTAAATCAAGCAAGAAAGCATACTCCATCGCAACTTCTATATAAGGTTGATAACGACCTGATGCGCCACTATGTCCAGCATCCATATTGGTATGTAGAAGCAGTTTTTGCTCGCCCGTTTTTAACTCTCTTAGGCGCGCTACCCATTTTGTAGGTTCCCAATATTGTACTTGAGAATCGTGTAAGCCTGAGGTAACCAAGAGGTGCGGATAATCCTGTGCTACTACATTGTCATAAGGAGAGTAAGACAACATATAATCATAATAGGTTTTGTCCTTAGGGTTGCCCCATTCATCAAACTCACCTGTAGTAAGCGGAATATCTTCATCCAACATGGTGGAAACTACATCCACAAAGGGAACCGCAGCAATAGCTCCGTAAAAAAGTTTAGGACGCATATTGATAACTGCTCCCACCAATAAGCCTCCGGCACTTCCACCAGAGATAAATAATTTTTCGCCTTCGGTGTAACCGCTCTCAAGCAGGTGTTCGGCGCAAGCGATAAAATCAGTAAAGGTATTTTTCTTTTTGAGCAGCTTGCCTTCGTCATACCAAAAGCGTCCCATTTCTTCCCCACCTCGAATATGGGCGATTACGTAAATAAAACCTCTATCAAGTAGACTCAGTCGGGCCAAACTGAAGTAAGGGTCTAGGCTATAACCATATGAACCATAAGCATATAATAGCAAAGGCGCGCTACCTTGGTCGCGGGTACCCTTACGGTAAACGATTGACATGGGTACTTGAGTGCCATCTGAAGCAGTGGCAAAGAGTCTTTCAGATTGATAGTTTTCAACTTCAAAACCGCCCAGCACAGCCTGTTGCTTCAATAGAGTGGTCTCTTTGGTTTCAAAATTGATTTCAAAAGTTGAGCGAGGTGTGGTGAGGGACTCATAGCTGTAACGCAAATTAGGCGTATCTACATCTGGGTTATGGCCCAAAGAAGCAGAATAAGCAGGGTCTTGATATTCGATATACCAAGCTTGCTTGTCTGCCCACTTCATTACTCGAATTTGGTTGAGTCCATTGGTACGCTCTTCAACTACCAAATGATCTCTAAAGAGTTGAAAATCTTCTAACAAGGTATCCTTGCTATGAGGAATCAAACTCTTCCAATTTGATTTTTCAGTTTGGTCTCCTTTGGAGGGACACTCCATCAAGCGGAAGTTTACTGCCTCCCAATTGGTGAGGATATAAAAAGTACCATTGAAGTGGTCAATACCATATTCATGTTCGCGCTCCCTGGTTTGAAACATCTGCCACTCCCCTTCTGGCTGATCAGCAGCAAGATAGCGAACCTCATCGCTAAGGGTACTTGTGGACAATATCAATAAATATTCCCTTGAGCGGGTCTTGCTCACATAGGTGCGGAAGGTATCATCCTTTTCTTCGTAAATGAGCACATCTTCAGCGGGATCAGTGCCTAAGGTATGACGGTAAATCTGATGCGATCGCAAAGTTTGGGGATCCTGCTTGCTATAAAATATAGTACGATTGTCTTCGGCCCAAACAATGTTTCCAGTTACGTCAGGGATTCGTTCTTCGTAGTAGGTCTGGGTTTCTAGATTGAAAAATCGAATTTCATAAATTCGTCTTCCTACGAGGTCAATACCAAAAGCGATTAGGTCTTGCTTAGGGCTGATGGCGGGACCGGTTGACTGGCAATAAGATTGTCCCTCTGCCAGCACATTGACATCTAAAGTTATTTCTTCTTCGGCCTCTAATGAGCCTTTTTTGCGTGCGTAAATAGGATACTCCTTGCCTGTTTCAAAACGTGAATAGTAGTAATAGCCTCGCCACCAATATGGCACAGACTGATCTTCCTCTTTGATTCGCGCTTTTATCTCTTCAAAAAGTTCTTTTTGTAAATCTTCGGTATGTGCTAGTTGCGCTTTGGTATAGGCGTTTTCGGCCTCTAAATGCGCGATAACTTCAGGATTTTCACGATCCCTCATCCAATAGTAAGGGTCTTGGCGGACTTCATGGTGAATTTCGTGCTGATAAGGAATTTGCTTAGCGACTGGGGCTGTCATATTTATATATAAGAAAAATGCGTTTGGGCGCACAAAACTAAATAAAAAAAACCTGCGAACCGAGATCCGCAGGAAGATATAGAGAATCGAACAACACGCCAGTTAATAGAACCTCTTTATGATAAGGTTCATTTTCAGGCTTGTTCGGGTTTATTTGAGTGGTAATTAGCAATCAAAAGTGGCGGGATTCAAGCAAAAGTACATCGTCTGAACAATACATTGCATGACCAGCTAAAATATACGATTAATCGGAAATTGCGGATAAGGTTATTTTGCCAGAGAAGACGCGTTCGGCGGGGCCGGTCAGAAAAACATCTCCTTCTTCATCTAACTTAACTCTCAGTTTGCCCCCAGGAGTATGGAGCTTGATCTCGCCACTCTTGCGTTTGGAGTTGTAGAGATGCACCAAAGCACAAGCCGTAACTCCAGTCCCACAGCTATAGGTTTCATCTTCCACCCCTCGCTCGTAGGTCCTCACCGACAATTCGCTCTCATTCAATATGTTGACAAAGTTGACATTTGTACCGCCGGGGGCGAACGCTTCGCTGTTTCGAATTCGTTTGCCCTCAGCCACTACTTCTAACTCAGCCACATCAGTATCAAAAAAGCCAACATAATGCGGGGAACCAGTATCTAGCCAATATTGCCCATCAGCTAGGCTTTTGAAGCCTTTCGGAGCAGTCATTTGCAATTCGACTAAGCCTTCTTTGATACGCGCGTGATGCAGGCCATCAATCGCTTCGAAAGAATATATGTCTGCCTCAATCCCAAGATCTCGAGCAAAGGCAACCAAAGAGCGTCCACCATTACCACACATAGTACTAAGTCCGCCATCGGAATTGTAATACTGCATTTTGAAATGGTACTCTGGGTGAGATTGGAGCAAGATCAGTCCGTCGGCCCCTATACCAAAACGGCGATGGCAGAGTCTGGCGACAGCTTTAGGAGATAAACGTTCAGCTAGCTGGCCATCACGATCATCGAGCATGACAAAATCATTGCCAGTCGCCTGATATTTATAAAAAGTTAGTTCCAAAATTTACTCTGGCAAAATTTCTCTCATGTAGAGGCGGGCCTCTATGTTGACGACTCCATAGATAGATTCTTGGGCTTCGTCATTGGCATAGATACGGAGAGTATAGGTACCGGGTTTGAGTCTAAGCTCTGGGATAGCGATATGAGTCAGACTATAATCAATTTCATTTTGCTGTGGTATACCCAGCCAAGTATCATCTTCTTTTAAGATTACCTCGGAGGTATACTCAAAAAGATCATGATTTTCGTTTTCGAGCACGATGAAAAGCGGCAATTCACTGCGTGAAATTCCAACGTAATAGGAGATCATAAGCTCAAGCATGAGATCCAAATCGGATTCACTGGCTTTCAGATCTAACTGGAACTCGACAGGATCTTCGGAGTAGTGAAGGGTGTAGCCCTGCTTCTCCATATTCATATCTCCCTTCCAGACGGGTTTGATGTCTCCACAGGCACTCATGACGACAATTGTCATCACACATGAAGAAAGCAAAAATGCTGCACGTAAGTTCATAGGCACGAACTCAATATCTACCCTAAAAATAATACTTGGAAGCGAGATTCTAAAAGGCTAATCAAATTTTTTAT
>JBCAWW010000182.1:0-8468 GCA_038534415.1 Bacteroidota bacterium
TATATAAAAAAGAATTTAGCTCTTCTTAGATTTTGATGTACAATAAATACGGTCCTGCTCTTAGTAGGGCCGTTTCTTTTTAGCGGACTGGCAAAAAAGCCACGCCAGTACGATCAAATTGGACCGTTGGAAAAGGAATGCGGATAATATTGACCGTTTGGAAGAGCGTCCTGAGGAAAGGAGATTTGACCTCTATATTTGCTACATCGATGTCAAGACTGAGATAATACTGTCGATATTCGCGAGTTTTCCAAGTTTGAATTGGGTCCTGATCCAAGCGATAATTTCCAATCATATCTTCTGCCCCATAGCCAACAGCAAGATTGAGCCATCGGGGGTAAATCTCTTTAAAACGACCTTCTGGCAAAAAGCTATGCACCCGCACACTCGTCCAGATAACCATGCCATTATAGTCTTTGAGAATGTACTCAGGCAGACTCGTCCCAAAAAGTCGCGCATACTCAGGATCACCGGCATAGGGAGAGGGCAGGTAGCTATATTTCAACTGTATTCGCTCCTCCTGCCAAAGCAATTGGTTGCCTACCATCAATGAGCTACCAAGAAAATTGGCGCCTACATCAGACCATGAAAAGCCCCAAGTCTCGCCAAAACCATCCAGGACTTCGATACTGTTCATCATCATGAAACCAGAAAGACCGGAAACAAAAACGGCTCTTTTATGAGGCATCCCAGTCCAGCGATAGATCCCATAAATCCAACGACTGCTAGTGTAGCCCCCCAACATATGGCCGACCTTGTCCATCTGTTTCCACTCATGGGAGTCATCAAAAAAGTGAAAAGCACTGAGGTCTTCTTGCGAATACCAAGCCGCTCCCATCAATCCCATAGAAGCGAGATAACCTCCTCCAATGATAGCGGAGCTCCACCTTTGGCGTTTTTGGTGAGGGACAGGAGACGATTCCCAAAAAGAAAGTTTTAGGGAGTCTTGCGCATAACTAGTCGGCAAGACAAACAACAGGCAAAGCAAAGATGACAGTAAGGACTTTGTCAGCATAGGTTGGTAGTATGATTGAAAAGCAATAATACAATTGCCCTAGCCTATTGGCAGGCTAAAGTAATTACCAAATTTAGGTGTGTAGTCCTTAGAAAAAAGTGTGATTATTTCGGGTCTGTAACACGGATAACGGCTCGCTTGCCTGCGGCAAGGTGATTCGCGATGATCGGATACACCTTTTTGTAGGCAGCGGTGCTGGACCAGATATTACGCTTTACTTCAAGCTGATTTTCTTTTTGAGGGTCCGGTTTTAGACCGACCAAAATACAACCATCCGTATGTGCATCATGATTACCGATATGGATCAGCACGTACTCAAAGTTGGGGATATCACGGATCCAGAGCATCCCTTTGTGCATATCGGGGAACTTATGCCAGTAGGCTGCATGCTTGCCTCCTACTGTACGCAGGGTAACATTATAAGTACCGGCTGGGATTCGCGTATCTTTTTTGACCTTAACTTCTCTATACTCATCCTCCAGGGTAACGGCGACTTCTTCTCCATCGATAAACATTTTGCCTAGCGTATCGTGCTTGCCCGAGCTGTAGCGTACCACATCGATAAGCATAAGTGCCTTATCATTGGGATCAACTTGGACACCCGTATTTGCTGGCGCTGGCTGAGCCGTAGGCTTATTGGGTTTAAGGAGATCGGGACGTAGTAAAAAACCGCGGCTTTTTTGCTCTGCAGTAGCCGCCCCACCAGCATTTTGAGCCATCCTATGCGGATCATCTGACATCAAGGGTAGATCATCCAAAATATGATCCATAGGTCCTGCTTCAGGGCCTTCCGCCTCAGTTTCAAGACCCATCATTTGTTTTAGTTTATCAAGCATTTTGTCAATAACAATTATTAAGAGTCTTAGGCAACCGGCATACTATCGATGCCTACTGCGGGCAAACTCTCCACTCCTTCGACGTGATTGATATCTTCGGTATAACGGATTAGGGCTGGCTGCCCGCTCGCCAAATGGTTGGCGATGATAGGGTATACTTTTTTATAAGCGGCGCCACTACCCACGATCATTCTTTTTTCTTCCAATGAACTCTCCCTACGGCGATCTGGCTCCAAGCCAACCAACAGACAGCCCGAAGTATCCTTGTCAGTATTACCGACATGGATGAGAATAAACTGGAAATTGGGTACATCTCTCACCCAAAGCATACCGATATGGAAGTCCTTGAAACGCTTATCATTTTTATAGCGATCATGAAAACCTCCTACGGTACGAAAACTAAGTTTATATTTCCCAGGAGGGATGCAAGTATCATGCTTTTTCTTCACCTCTCGCTTTTCATCCTCTAGGGTGTAGGCGACAAATTTACCATCGATATAAAGCTTACCAAGGGTGTCGTGTTTACCAAAACTGTAGCGCACGACATCAATCACCATCCATTTGGGTTGCGGCGCGACTGGCTTAGGTTTGGTAGCATTGTTTACCAGATTGGGGCGAAGTAAGAATCCACGGGTTTTGGTTTTCCCTTTGTTTCCTTCTCTCTCTGCCTTGTAGGCCTTGAGCGCTTCCATCTCAGCTTGATGGTCTAAGAGCTCATCAGGCTCTTCGTTCATCAAGGGTAAATGAGCAAGTATCGGATCATCTTTGGGTCCTAGTTCTTCTTTTGGGCCAAAAAAACGGCTAAATGGACTTTTCATTTCGTTAGGCTGTTTGTATGCGGAATATAGACATTTAAAATATTACTTTTGCCTTCCGAACCTCTTTTAGTATGGCAAAACGTATTAATATTTCCTCTGGCGTAAGTTGGGAATCCGAAGTGGGATATTCAAGAGCTGTCCGCGTTGGCAATATCGTCGAAGTAGCAGGCACAACTGCGGTCGATGGTAGCACCGTGATGTTTCCCCACGATCCTTACAACCAAGCCCAATATATCTTGCTTAAGATCGAACAAGCTTTAATCGACGCAGGAGCAAGTATGTCCGATGTGGTAAGAACCCGCATCTACCTCACTGATATGGAGTACTTCCAAGCCGTCGCCAAAGCTCATGGAGAGGTATTTGCCAATATTAGACCCGCTTCTACCATGCTTGAGGTGTATTCTCTGGTCAAAGAAGGATTAGTGGTCGAAATAGAAGCAAGCGCCATCTTAACCGACTAAACCACATGCACCTAAACGTAGAAATTAAAGCGAAAGCCAGAAACCGGGCCGCTATCGAAGCATATCTCACAGAGCACAATGCTGATTATAGAGGCGTAGACCACCAAGTGGATACCTATTTTAGCGTTCCCACAGGGAGACTCAAACTGAGAGAAGGCAATATCGAAAACAGCCTTATCTTTTATAATCGACCTGACCAAGCTGGCCCCAAAACCTCAGAAGTCCATCTGTATCACCCTCAAGAAACGCCAAAACTTAAAGCCGTACTCAATGCCGCTTTGGGGAGTTGGCAAACTGTGAGTAAAGATCGCGCAATCTACTTTATTGACAACGTCAAATTTCACCTAGACAGCGTAGAAGGATTGGGGGAATTTGTTGAAATAGAGGCCATTGATGCAGACGGCTCCCTCGGAGAACGCCATATCCGGTCGCAATGCGAGCACTACCTCAAAGCCTTCGAAATTAAAGCCGAAGATCTACTCGAACAATCTTACAGCGACCTACTAAAGTAACTTTTCGAGCGAAGTCCGTTAAAATATGTGGGAACTAGAAACGTATTTTTAAGGAGACACATAACATTAAGCCTTTACATGAAGTACCGCACGTTAATTTTTAGTCTTGTATTTATTGCCACCTCTAGCTTAGTGGCCCAAGATTTTTTTGAAGGCAGTATTCACTTCAAAGTGGAAATGAGTGGCGAAGAAGCCGAAATGCTGGCCCTCAACAAACCCAACAATGAAATGAACATGCACCTCAGAGGAGGTAGCTATATCGTCCAACTTTACGGCGGTGAGTATCCCAAGCAGTTTATGTTTGTGGCTGACTCCAATTTTGAATACAGCATCGACATGAGCAATCAGCGAGCATATCGCTTTTCGCCTCATTCGGACATCAACCGCAGTACTCACCAAGTCGAGAAGAAAAAAGAGTATATCGCCCAAGCGACCGGCAAGACCGAAACCATCAATGGCGTAGAATGCGAAGAATACAAACTCATCAAAGAAGGCGTAGTCTTTTACTATTACGTCAACGATCAGATCAGAGTAGATCTTGAAGCCTTTCCTAAACCATGTAGAGCCAAAGCGGCCTTTTTGGTAGATGGATTAGATGGCCGGATCCCCCTCAAGACCATCCGCAAAACCAAAGCCATTACCGTCATCACCACGGCCGACAAAGTTCAAAAGCGCGAGTTTGACGATACTCAATTTCTCATTCCGGCTGACTTTGAAGTCAAAATGCGAGATTACCGCTATTGATGATGCCTTGGGCGAAGCTTGCTTGTCGGAGCTAGTTGCTTATTTTTGCAAGCACTTCATATTTGATAGTTTAGCATTCGACATTTCCCACTCTCATGGCTGCCCATAACGATTTAGGTAAAAAAGGCGAAGAAATCGCGGCTGGCTTTTTAGAAGCCAAAGGATACAACATCTTAGATCGTAATTATCGTTACGAAAAAGGAGAAATTGATATCGTTGCCCTGCGCCTGACACCTGCTGAAGTCGTATTTGTGGAAGTAAAAACCCGCTCAAAAACAAAAGATAGCAGGCCTCCGGAAGAGTCGGTGAGTTCTGCGAAGCAGAAAATCTTATTTAGGGTTGCAGATTCCTACCTATACGAAAAGCAGCTAACTTCGGTGCCCTCACGCTTTGATATCATTTCGATCGGCATGGACAATCCCGAGCACCCAATGATCCATCATATTGAGGACGCCTTTCGGATGTTTGGTAGTCTCTGATTTTGGGCACATTATTTTTTCTTTGCCTGCTTCGCAGAACGCTCCCCTCACTAAGTTTGGTGTAGGAAGCCGCAAAACCTATATTTGCTCCCCCAATAGACATTTATGAATCAAGATCTAATCAAAGGACTCCGTACACGCGTGCAGACGCTGGGAGACTATCTTTGACGTGGCTCAAAAAGAAGCCCTAATAGAAGAAAAGCAGGCCATCACCTTACAGCCAGATTTTTGGGATCATCCCGATGCTGCCCAAAAAGTTCTACAAGAAGTCGCCGCCCTCAAAGTCTGGACAGATGCTTATACATCGGCCACCGAAAAAGTGGGTGAAGTCGAGGTCCTAGCAGAATTTGCTTCCGAAGGCGAAGTCGAAGAAAGCGAAGTTGAGGAAGCCTACAAGGCAGCAGAACTAGCCATCGAAGAGCTCGAGTTCAAAAAAATGCTCAATCGAGACGAAGATCGCCTCAACTGCGTATTGGAGATCAACTCTGGTGCGGGTGGGGTCGAAGCACAAGATTGGGTAGAAATGCTCAAGCGTATGTACACCATGTACGCTGACAAAAACGGCTTCAAATGGTCCCTGATTGACGAAGTAGTAGGTGAAACGGCAGGACTCAAAAGCACTGAAATCGAAGTCATGGGAGATTTTGCTTACGGCTATCTCAAAGGCGAGAAAGGCGTTCACCGCATGGTACGTATCTCTCCCTTCAATGCCCAAGGCAAGCGACAAACCACTTTCGCTTCAGTTGATGTACGTCCCATGGTAGACGACACCATCGAAATTGAGCTCAAAGCGGACGAGATTGAAACTCAAACTACCCACTCCTCTGGCAAAGGGGGGCAAAATGTCAATAAGGTAGAGACAGCGGTTAGAATGAAACATATCCCTACCGGCATCACTGTCTTCTCCCAAACAGAACGTAGTCAGCTTCGCAACAAAGAAAAAGCCACTCAGCTGCTCAAGTCAAAACTCTATCAATTAGAACTAGAAAAGCGCAATGCCGAACGAGCTGATGCAGAATCCGAAAAAATGAATATTGAGTGGGGTTCTCAGATTAGAAACTATGTTTTCAACCCCTATAAGCAGGTCAAAGACGTACGCACAGAACTAAAGAGTACCAATCTCCAAGATGTCATGGATGGAGAAATTGGAGAGTTTATCAAAGCCTTTTTGATGATGGGATCCTAAAATTCCTTAGCTGCAACCTTGTTGAGAAATACTGGTCTCTTAACCACAACAATTTACTCAACAAACAACGCAGTCAAATGAAGTACCTCATTTTATCTCTCAGCTTTGTAGCAGCCTTATTTACTTTTACGTCCTGTGATCCAATTGATCTCAATGCCCAAGTAGACTACTACTTAGAATTTACAGATTCAGACCAAGTGGACCTGCTAGAGTTCAATCTGGTCGGGGCTCGAGCACTACAGATCACCGAAGATGGTAGCGAGTCTATTCGCTCCGTTTATTTAAGCGAAGAATCTTTTTCGGTTGATTTCTCAGAGACAGTTGAGCCCATTTCTTTGGGTAGCTCAGCCATCGAACCGAGTTCAATCAAATCCTTGGATCTATTTTGGGGCGATCTAAATGTAAGCTTCAAAGGAGAAAGCATCGAATTAGATTATGATGATTTAAGCACTCACGAAGCGATCATTGAGTTTGCCGCAGAGGAAAAAAAGACGCTTACCCTCCTCCTTGACTTAGACGCTTCTTTTAGTGAAAATCCAGATGGTAGCTTTACCTTCAAGCCAGTCATTAAGCTTGTCGAATAATTGCCTTCCATTTTAAATTAAAGCGGCTGCTCCAAAAAACTGGAACAGCCGCTTTTTTTACGAGTAAATCAGGAATATTATCTTTGGATTAGCAAGCGTTTGCTTTGGGTACGAATGCCATCATTGATGACGACAAAGTAAGCACCAGAAGCTATTTCAGAGATATTGATCTCATACTGATTTTCGCCTGCTTGTCCGTCAAACTGCTCTTTAAGCACCGTTTGACCCATTGCATTCATTACACTAATCTGGACATTACTAGCTTCTTTTTGCTTGAAGCGTAGATTAACCATATCCTTAGCCGGATTAGGTGCGAGGCTCAACTCAGGTGAAATCGTAGAGCTGGTAGAACGTAGTCCCTGACTAGTAACACGACTGCCACAACTGCCTTCATAGATTTTGACGTTGCGGAAGTAAGAATTACCTGCCGAGCTAGCATCATCATCACAGACAAAGAAGAGACGATCAAATGATCCGGTATAAGACGCTCCTACGGGAATAGTATAGCTCTTCCAAGCAGTCCCGCTATAATCGTCATAGGTGCCGATGCCCCAATTTTGGGTACCATAAACTCGGAAAGTACGATTAGAGCTGATACTGTTGTCGCTATCGAAGCCAATCCCATGAATCTCGCCCTGGTCTGTGCTACGAAAATCAAACTCAATGACCGTATTGGCAGTCACAGTGTAGTTGAGAGAAATAGATTTCCAAGCATTATTCTGGATCACAAGCGTCGCGCCGCCATCCTGTACACTAGAAGAACCATTGTCCTGGCTTCCGCCATAAGAATTTATAGTACTGAAGTTGATCGCTGGGCAACTGCCACCGCCTCCACCACCGCCAAGGCAGAAGTTGGTTGTCTCAGAGCTACCAAAGGCACCTCCACTAGCGACGCTTGCGCCATCAGCCGTTACAGTATAGCTACCATTGCCATAGGAACAGCAAATACCATCCCCATAGCTATCATTGATAGTGAAGTCATAGCAGCCATCATCAAGACATACGGTTTCGCTGACGCTAGAACCGTTACCGCTATATCCACTCCCACTGGCTACGATTGTGCCGCCATCATTGGTAATGGTCCAAGAAGTTTCTGCAGGATAGTTATCCAAGGTAATAGAGATTGTTACATCCGTACAAGCCCCTCCACCACCGCCACCGCCGTTGTCAGCGAGTTCGAGTGCATCGATACAGATATCACCTTGCCAGCTCGAGGCCGTAGTAGCGTTGAAACGAAGGCGAACTTCACTCTGGCCTGCATAGCCACTTAGGTCTACGGTCTCACTGTTCCATGAACTGCCTTGGGCACCAGATTGAGTCCATACATTGCTCCAGCTACTACCATCTGTACTCGCTTGTAGAGAGACAGTGCCCACAGCATTGCCCAGCATGTGATATTGGAAACTAAATTCAGGGCTACTCAAAGCACTTAGATCAAAACATGGTCCGTTGAATATGGTGTTTCTGCTTGGGTAGTTCGGAGCAGATGCCTCTACATACATATAAAAGCTACCAGCAGCAGCACTAGAAGGACCAGTCCCGCTCGAAGGCGTACCATTAGAACGACGTGCCCAATCAAAATCATCAGCCGTACTCTGACTCCAGCTACCTGTCCCAGACTCAAAGCTTTCGTTATATGGGAAACTACTCACAGTAGCTGTGCAAGTATTGCCGCCGCCCCCTCCTCCGCCACTACAGGCGGTTGAAACAGCGAGACTACCGCGACGAGGACTGTTCGCCATCACGGCTTGCATACGATCTTTTTGATTTTGAGTAAAGATATTCATACAGTTATCACTACTGTAATCCATATAGTTTTCAACCATATCCGCA
>JBCAWW010000183.1:0-8457 GCA_038534415.1 Bacteroidota bacterium
ATCGGAGATATATCTCCGATATCGTCAAGGCTTATATCGACAAGTTCAATGCTGAAAATGATAAGGTCGAAGCCCTCGTTATTGTAGATGGCTCCGTCACCCTCAACGAACGTATTGATCTATTGACCAATAATGGGATCATTGGTTTTGTATTGGTCATCATCCTCCTAGCCATGTTTTTGCAGATTCGCCTTGCCTTTTGGGTGGCGATTGCGATTCCGATCTCTTTGCTCGGGATGTTTATGCTCGGGCCATTTTTAGGACTAACCGTCAACGCAATCTCCCTATTCGGAATGATTCTCGTAATCGGTATCCTGGTGGATGATGGGATTGTAATTAGTGAGAACATTTATCGAAAATGGGAAGAGGGCCTTCCACCAGCAGAAGCAGCCTACGAAGGTACCATGGAAGTATTGCCAGCGGTATTTTCGGCGATCTTGACTACGATGGTAGCCTTTTCTACCTTCTTGTTTTTGGATGGTATTACGGGTGATTTTAACTCAGAGATCGCCATAGTAGTGATTCTGTCTTTGCTGTTTTCCTTGATTGAGGGTGCCTTGATCCTCCCTGGACACATCGCACATTCCGACGCCTTGATTAGAGAGAAAAAGGAGCCTACAGGAATCATGAAATTCTTCGCCCAAATTCAAAATGCGCTCTGGAGTTTCATGGATTGGTTGCGAGAAAAAATGTATGCCCCAGCGCTGCGCTTTTTCATGAACAATACCGGAGTCGGTATTGCCATCTTTGTTGGCTTACTGATGATCAGTATGAGTCTCGTGCCGGGGGGACTGGTAAAGATCGTCTTCTTCCCTCAGATTGAAGGCGATTTCATCTCCGTCAACCTTGAGATGCCGGCGGGAACGCGAGAAAACGTTACCCAAAAGTGGCTCGATAAAATTGAGCAAGGCGTATGGCAGACCAACGAAGCTTTGAAAAAAGACCAGCCCGGTGGGCAGGACTTGATCAGAATCGTGAGTAAAACTCTCGGGCCAAACTCCTATAGCGGCAATCTCCAGATCAATCTATTGACGGCAGAACTACGGACCTATGATAGCCGAGCGGTATCAGATACCATTCGCAAATATGTAGGACCAATCTACGAAGCCGAAAAGGTGCAATATGGTATTTCGACTCCTTTTGGTAAGGCGATTTCGATTGCGGTAGTAGGCAATGATCTCGACCAGCTCAATGCAGCATCCGAAAAACTCAAAGAAGCTTTGGACGCTGATATTGAACTGCGAAATGTCACCTCGGGTAGCAAAGAAGGCCTGCGAGAAATAGATGTCCAGCTCAATGACAAAGCCAAACTACTGGGACTCAATCTACAAGAAGTCATCGGCCAGGTGCGCCAAGGTTTCTTTGGGGTTGAAGTGCAGCGTCTCCAACGCGGCCAAGACGAAGTCAAAGTATGGGTGCGCTATGACAATCCCGATCGCTCTTCTATCGGTAAGTTAGAGGATATGCGGATTCGTACCTCCAATGGTCAAACCTTTCCCCTCAAAGAAATCGCTGATTTCTCCCTTGGACGGGGGGTCATATCGATCAATCGTATTGACGGTAAGCGTGAGGTCCGGATTGAGGCTGATGCCGCCAATGAGCGCGTTTCGACCCAGGAAAAACTTGCGGTCATCGAAAATAAGATCATCCCCGAAATCCTCGCCCAATACCCCAGTGTTGCCTACTCCATGGAAGGTCAGGTGCGGCAAAATGCTGAGACTGGAGCTTCCTTTGGTAAGATATTTCCGATCATCGGCATCTTGATGATTGCGATCATTGCGCTGACTTTCCGCTCGGCGAGTCAGACAGTGGCTGTTTTAATCATTATTCCATTCAGTTTTATCGGGGTCTTTGGAGGGCACTTTCTGATGGGCAAACCTTTCAGTGTGATCTTCTCTGGTCTTGGTTTCCTAGCCCTGGTCGGGGTCTTGGTCAACGATGCTCTGGTCTTGGTTAGTCAACACAACAATCTGATCAAAGAAGGCAAAGAGTTTAAGGAAGCCTTATATGAGGCCTGTCTCTCGCGTTTCCGTCCGATCTTTTTGACCTCTTTGACGACTATTGCGGGGCTTGCACCCTTGATTCTCGAAAAAAGTTTCCAAGCGCAATTTCTGATTCCGATGGCGATTTCGATTGCCTTTGGCCTTGCGATTGCGACAGTGGTGATTCTCTTAGCATTGCCTTCCTTCTTGATCCTATTCAATCTTTATAAGCGCTCAATGATAGCGCTTTGGCAAGGGGTTTGGCCAAGTGCAACTAGCGTAGAGCCTGCCTTTGAAGGGCGCAAGTACCATTTTCTCCTTTGGTGGCTGGTACCTATGGTGTTGATCATATTGATGATAACGGGTCAAAGCTTTGGAGCCTAATGAATAATAACAAAATGAAAAATCTCCTTTGGCTATGCCTATTTATGTTGCCTCTTTTGTTGGCAGCGCAGGATACGCTGAGTCTCGATGACGCGATCCAAAAGGCATTAGAGTCCAATTATGATATTCGAGTGGCGCGCTACAATATCGAGAGCGTGACCAACAACGCCCAGCCTGGGATGGCGGGCTTATTGCCAGAAGTGAGCGCGACTGCGGGAGCTAACTATAGCAATAGCAGTGGTTCTGCTGATTTTCCGGGGGTGGATTCCCTTACCGGGGAACAAATCGTCATTACGCAAAGCGCTAACGGTATCCAGACCAACTCACAAAATATCGGTGTATCGGCTAATTATACGGTTTTTTCTGGCTTAGCCAACAAAACCAATTATCAGCTACTCCAGAAAAATGTTGAGTTGACAGAAGCACAAGTGATGGGGCAAATCGAGGGCAATCTGGTCCAGGTAATCAATGCCTATTATCAGCTGGCTCGTCTGCAAGCCAATTATCAGATCTTGTTAGAGTCAGAGCAGGCGTCCCGCGAACGCATCAATTTTGTCCGTAATCAATTTGAGTTCGGGCAGTCCAATTCGTTGGCGATCCTCAATGCTCAAGTCGACCTCAATACTGATAGCGTCAACCTCGCGGTAGCTGAAATGAATATGGAAACCGCTCGTCGCGAACTCAACCTTTTGATGGGTACCAATTTAGAGGCATCGTTCTCCGTGGAGGAAAAAGTCGACTGGAAAGCCGATTGGAAACTTGAAGAACTCGCTCGCCTCGCTCGCGAAAGCAATTCCACGCTTAGGACAGCTGCCTATAACCGCCAAGTCTCTGAGCTAAATCTCAAAATTGCCCAAGCTAGCCGCTTACCGCGATTGGATGTCAATGCTTCTTATGCCTACAGCAATTCCAATAATGGGCCCTTTAGCTTCGTCTCACGTACGCAGGGGCTAGGCTTGAATGCGGGAGCTACTTTGAGTGTGCCGATCTTCACGGGTTTTCGAAACAAAGTCAACATCCAAAACGCAGAAGTGTCGGTCGCGAGCAGCAATCTCTCTTACCAGCAAGCGGAGCAAATCCTACTCAAGGATCTGTATAATACTTACGCCAACTATCAAAATAGCATTGCGATCTATCGCTTGCAGCGTAAAAATCTGGCAGCAGCCGAAGCCAATTTTAGCCGTACCCAAGAGAGTTTTGAACTTGGACAAGCGACCAGTATCCAGTTTCGCGATGCCCAACTCAATTTGCAGCGCGTCCAAAATCAGATCAACGATCTGCAGTTTGATATCAAACTCAATGAAATGGAACTGATCCGCCTAAGCGGACAATTGGTAGAATAAATAGTACTTTAGCGGACCTAGATTAAGCGTTCCGCGGAAGGCGAAAATCTAAAGCACTTTCAAATTGCTGTCCCATACCGGTCGAGAAATCTAATTGGATTATCCAATCTATTAGATTTCTCGACCATCGCTTTTGGAGGCCTTGTTTTAGGTTTTGCCGCTGCGCGGAACGCTTCTCTCTTTTGGACGTATGCGCTAGGCAACTGATAGTCTGTCGCGGCCAATGGCGTAGCTCCCCGAATAAGCGTTCTGCGAAGCAGTAGCCCCAAAAAATGACCCTCAAAACAACTAAAGAATACCATAAAGTTTGTTTCGCCTGAGAGACATATTGATTGCGAGTATTGGTCTGCTGCTATTATCGCCGCTGATCTTGCTGATTGTGTTGGCGCTTTGGTTAACTCAGGGCAAGGTGTTTTTTCGCCAAATGCGTCCGGGTAAGAAAGAAAAACCATTTCTTCTCATCAAGTTTAGCACGCTCTATGATCGTAAACCCGGTGAGGATGAAGCCGCCAATCAAAAGGCTCGACTTACGCCCCTTGGCAAATATCTGCGTGTTTCCTCCCTTGACGAAATCCCTCAACTGTGGAACGTGCTCAAAGGCGAAATGAGCCTAGTCGGCCCCCGACCTCTGCTGATGGAATATCTACCGCTCTACACTCAATCCGAACGGCAAAGACATAGTGTATTACCCGGCATTACGGGCTGGGCGCAAATCAATGGGCGTAACTCGATCAGCTTTAAGGAAAAGTTTGCGCTGGATCTCTGGTATGTGCAAAACCGAAGTTTTTGGCTGGATTTAAAGATAATGGCGCTTACTTTTTGGAAAATTTTCCGTCCTAAGGATGTCTACGTCAATCAACAGACTACCGCAGAGAAATACGACGGTACCAATTGACGTTATCAACTAAAGTCCTCAAGCATGAATTTTCGCCCTTTTTTGCCCCTTGCCTTACTGTGTTTTTTTACTGCTTCCTTATTAGCGCAGCAGCCGCGTTTCTCATATTATGGCAATGTCCACACCCCTAAGGGAGACCTACATACCTTGGTCATTTTTATCCGTTATGACGAAGTCAGTCTGATGAAAGATGACGCGATCTGGCCGGATAAGAGTGAAGAAGGAGTCTTGCCAAAGATTGCCATGGGGGCGCAAAACGAACTCTTTTATGATCGGCCAGATGAGATCATCGGCGGCGGCAAGCAAAATATTAGCGATTATTTCTACCAAATGTCCGGCGGAGAATTTCGCATTACTGCTGATATTTTTCCGATTCAAGTGCCGGTCAAGTTTATCCGTGAAACCCGCGGCAATTTTTTCAAGCGGCAGCGAGAGATGAATACTGCGGCGATCCGCTGGATCGAAAAAAACTATCCCGATTTTGATTGGAGCCGCTACGACAATCGCACCAATCATCCTGACTATCGCTACGACAATAGTACTTCGGAGCCGGACAGCATCATTGATTATATCGTTTTTATGCACCGCGCCAATGGCAGTACTGGGATGGGCGCCAGTAGTAGCATAGACTTGAGCAATGGCTACAAAATCCGTAATGGTCATACGGGGATCAAATCGTATCGCGATCGCAAGCACAATCTCGAATACTTCAAGCATGAATTTGCGCACAATCTATACGGTTGTCCTCATTATTTAGGCGCAAACAGTGCTGATGGCAACCGATACTATACTCAAAAGGGCTGGGGCTTGATGGCGGCTTGGCATTCTCCATTCTTTACTGCCAATGCTTGGGAGGCTTGGTGGTTGGGCTGGATCAAACCTCAGGAGATTAGCCTAAATGGCGTGTATAAGCTCAATGATTATTTGGTGGGACGAGACGCTATTCGGATTCCGATCCCGGGCAGTAGGCATACTTTGTGGATCGAAAATCACCAAAAACTTAGTCATTGGGATGATAAACTCTTTTTTAAGGACCCTAACCAAGGACATCCTCAATCAGCACCAGGTATCTATATGTATGTGGTGGCTGAGCCGGGTGCAGATCGTAAGTCGCCGCAGTTAAAACCCTTTGATCGCAGGCAGGCCAATTTTATCCGCATGCTCAATGCGCAAGGCAATGTCGACTATCGATTTACCGGAGATAGCATTTCTACGGGCTACTTTATGGGGCCTGTGGTCGAAAGCGTGCAATCAAATCCTTTTACGGGGCAAAACGCCTTTCAATTTATTCGTGCCGACTATAACAAAGATGGCCGCATTTTGGTGGGCATGTCTCACGGCAATTCGGACTCAGGCGGCAGGGAGCAGATGGATATTTGGAATGAATGTATCGAAGGCCAAAATATTTGTACCCTCGCTGGAACCGGCAGTGAAAAAGATGCCCTTTTGGCTGGGGATGAAGTGGGGCTTTCGGGGATTTTTCCTGTTACCAATTATCCTTCCTATACGAGAGCGGGCCAAGTTATGGAAGCCTCTCTGATTACAGGAATTAGTATCCGGATATTGCAAGAAAATAGTGATGGTAGTTATACGCTAGAGGTCAATTTTGATGATTTGAATGTGCGTAAAGATCAGCGTTGGTGCGGGCCTTTGGTTTTGCCTGCTAGCGACAATCCCCAGCGAGCAGATACCTACCTCAATATCGCCAGAGGAGCGACCCTTAGTTTGGATCTCAGTGGTACCCCCAATCGAGAAGCCCCTCATCCAGAGACAAAGACATTTGCAACTCCCACCCTAATGACGGTTTCTGCAAATAGAGGTATACGCCTAGAAGCGGGTAGCGAGATGATCATCGAGAATTTTAGTCAGTTATCCCTAGTCGGGAACGCTCAGTTGATTGTCAGTAAGGGGGCGACCTTAACGATTCGGAAGCAGGGGCTCTTAATTCTCAATGATATCAGTCAGTTATTGGTAGAAAAGGGCGGGAAACTAATTATAGAGTCAGACGGTGATCTGCGGCAGATGCGAGATGCTCGAGTGGAAATCTCGAGACGGGCGCGTGTGCGCGACCGGAGATAAGCGTTTTGCGCTCCGTATCCCGATGCTTGGGATGCAGGAATTAAATTTTGAAAATGAATAAGAAAGGATCTCTATGCGTCTAAAATGGATCGCATAGAGATTTTTGATTACAGAAAACAAGCTTCACCTCCCTGTTTGAAAGCAAAGCAATTGAAAAATTTGCAATACCATCTAAACAATATTATATTGCACTCGTTAGTGATAGTAAAACTATTAATAATGGCAGTATGGATAAAATGAAACGATGGTTAATCCCTCTTCGACTCGACAATACTGATGAGGCCTTACTCGCTTATGCCGCTCATATGGCAAAGCAAATGCGCCCAGAGTATATTGGATTTATACATGTTTCAGAACCAGATCGCTTACCAATCGGTTTTGGTCATTATTTCCCTACCGCTTCTCGTTGCAGTGGTGAAGATCGCAAATTGAACATGCAGCTTGCTGCTACCAAACACTTTGACTCGGATATCGAGCTCAGCTTCGAAACGGTCAATGGTAGACAAGTTCACTCCATTTTGCAGGAGACTCGCTCTCAAGAAATTGGGCTTACCTTTTTGTCTTGGAACGAGGAAAATTCTTCTAGCCAAACCTTAGCTCGTAAAATTTCGCGCAAGACTAGCTCTTCGGTTTGGATAGTGCCGAGCACAGCCCAACCAAAGTTGCAGAGTGCGTTGTTGCCAGTCGATTTCTCGATTTATTCGCACCGTGCATTACGTCTAGCAATGAATATTGCTAAGGAGGGTGAATTGCGTTCAGTTTACTGCCAACACATTTTCTTGGGAGCTAATTACTATCAAGAAAAATTGGTCTATACGCTTGCCGAAGCACAGCAGCAATCACGCCGAGTACAGAAAATCGAGGCTGATTTACAGCAATATTTTGAAAATGAACTTAGCGACTATGTCGCTACTTATGACCTTGATGCAAGACACTGTTTACAACAGGTCGATTCGCTAGATCACAAAAGTGAAAGCGTGCATCAGCGAATCTTAAATCTAAGCTCGACGCTGGAGCCAGATCTGCTCATAATGGGCAGTAGGGGCATGACAGGCTCGAAATCAATCATGTTGGGAGGAGTTACTGACAACGTAATTCGTGAGTATCCAAACCTGCCGATTTTGTGTCTCAAGCGTCCGATGGAGAACCGAGATTTACTAGATAGCCTCTTGGCTTAATAGTACCTTAAATTAGTATTTGTTGATTTAGAGCATTCAATATTTTTCCATGTGGGAGACTTTAGAGCGGTCTCCCACTTCTTTTTTGTAAATTTAGCCATGGCAAAGAAGGAAGACCGTACTGCTCCGCTATTACAAATTCAAGTCAAGATCAATGAAAAGCTTTTTCTCAAGGATCCTGATAGCACCCAATTAGGTCGCAAAATCGTCAGCGAGGGAGTAAAACTAATCGACAAAATTGGTTTTGAAGAGTTAACCTTTAAGAAGCTGGCTAATGAGATGGGCTCAACCGAAGCCTCGATTTATCGCTACTTCGAAAATAAGCACAAGCTGCTCATTTATTTGATTAGCTGGTACTGGAGCTGGTTGCAATACAAATTGACCCTAGCGGTTTTCAACCTCAATGATCCCAAAGAAAAGCTAATCGTTGCCATCAAAATTTTCACCCACACCTATGGGGGGATTCCCGCCCAAACTCCGATGGATTTGGAAGCGCTTTATCGGATCATTATCTCAGAATCTCCCAAGGCCTATCTGACCAAAGAGGTTGACGCCGTCAACCAAGAGGGAGCTTATCTCAACTACAAACGTTTTAC
>JBCAWW010000184.1:0-8435 GCA_038534415.1 Bacteroidota bacterium
ATCAGTTTAGGGTCTACCGCTGCGCGGAACGCTTCTTTGGGTAGTGTCAGCTTGAATTCGATTTGCTTGTCCCCGGTTTGGAAACTCATAAAATTGGCCATGCGCTCTAAGAAAGGACGCAGATCAATCTCTTCTAGGATGGGTTCGGGGAGCTTGACGACCGAAGCAAAATTGCGCATAAAATCATTGAGGGTATCGTTGCGCTGATGCGCGATCTGCAATACTTCTTCATAATCCGCTTGGTCGTCCTCGGGGAGGTGTTGGGTATAGACCGACAGAGACTTGAGGATCGAGTTGATCGGGCCGATAGAGTTATTGACTTCATGGGCCATCATGCGGATGACCTTGCCGTAGGCTTGTTTTTCGATGGCGAGTTTTTCGGCGGTCAACTCCTCGATCATGATGAAGTAGTTGGCAAAGCCTCGATCTATAAATTGAGCTTTGTGGCACTTATAGGTTTCCAAGCCATTGATGGTAATGACTTGGGTTTCGCTAGCGTTGAGGGAAGCGATTCGCCTCAGGAGAGGATGCCCTAGGGCCTCAATCTTCTGCCCTTGCAAGTCGTTTTGGCTGCTTTTGAGATAGCGCAGGGCGATGGGATTGCAGCTAGCGATTTCGCCATCAAGGTTGAGAATGATTACCCCCGTCGGGGAACTCTTGATCAGCTTTTCGAGAAAAAAATGTTTCTGCGCTTTTTCGATTCGCTCTTCTCTGAGTTGATCGATCATCTGATTGTAGGTCTGGATCAAACCATCGATTTCCGTTTGGCCTACGCCTTGAAACTTAACCGTAAAATCGCGATCCTTGATCGCATTGATCCCCCGATTGATCAAACGGATCGGCTCCACCATAGAGCGATACAGGCGATAGGAAAAATAGAGGGAGAGCAAAATCAAGACCTCCGAAACGATAAAAAGTAGTTTATACTCTCTAAATATGGCAAAGGACATCGCAAAGGCGACGCTATGCAAGAGGCTCACAAACAATATGTATTTGCTGCTAAGCTTCATTTTGGATACCATATTTTTCGAGCCGGCGGTAGAGCGCATTGCGACTTAGGCCAAGGGCCTCGGCTACCTTACCGACTTTACCCGAATGATGGGCCATCGCCTTGAGAATCATTTGCTTTTCAATCTCATCCAAAGACATGCTACCCACCTCTGGCAAAGCATCATCACTCTTACGCCGCACGGGCGTTCCCAATTGAGATTGAAAATCCTCGGCCTCTAAAGTATCGCTGCTGCTCATCAAAACGGTCCTTTCGACTAGATTTTTGAGCTGCCTGATGTTGCCGGGGAATTCATATTGAGTGAGCCATTTAAGGGCCTTTTTACTGACGTTGAGGGCGGGACGTTGGTAGATCTGCTGTAGATTACGGATATAAAAATCTACCAATAAGGGTATGTCAGATGAGCGTTCTCGGAGAGAAGGTAAGCGAATACTGATCAAATTGATACGATAATACAGATCCTCTCGAAAGAGGCCTTCGGGCACCATCTCAGCGACATCTTTATTGGTAGCGCTGATGATCCGTACATCTACCCGCTTGCTTTCACTTGAGCCGAGTACTTCAAAACTCCGATCTTGCAGTACGCGCAATAATTTTACCTGACTCGAAAGCTCTAGCTCTCCGATCTCATCCAAAAAGATGGTCCCTTTATTGGCAAGTTCGAAACGTCCTTTACGATCATAGCGGGCATCGGTATAAGCACCTTTTTTGTGGCCAAAGAGTTCGCTTTCAAATAAGGTGGTAGAAATCCCCCCCAGATTGACCTTAACAAAGGCCTCCTCTGCTCTGCGACTATTTTGATGGATCGCTTCGGCAATCAATTCTTTGCCCGTACCGCTTTCGCCGAGAATCAAGATTGAGGCATCCGTATTGGCGACTCTGCCTACGGTTTGCAATATCTTCATAAAAGCAGGGTCCTCCCCTACTATATGCCCAAAATTGTATTGTTGATCGAGCTCTTTGCGGGTGGTAGTCTGGGCCTGAAAAGCCGTTAGTGCCAATGCTGTTTTGATCGATTGGACGAGTTGATCGTTGTCCCAGGGTTTGCTGATAAAATCCCTGGCCCCGGCGCGCATACCTTTGATGGCGAGCTCGATAGTAGCCCATCCCGTGATCAAAATTACGGCTAGGCTCGGATCTATGGCTAAGATTTGTTGGAGCAGATCAAGCCCTTCTTCACCGGTCGTTTCCAGCGAGAAATTCATATCTAGCAGGACGAGTTCAGGCTTTTGTTCGCGCACAAATTCTAGGGCCGTATGCGGTTTTTTGACGGCCGCACAGTCCCAGCCTTCATTTTTAAGAAGGAGTTTGAGAGAAGCTAATACGGCTTGATTATCGTCGATAATTAGGATCATGCTGTACTTAGTTTAGCTTATTCTTCTCGTAATGCCAGAGCAGGATGTAATTGTGCGGCCTGTCGGCTAGGGATCAAGGCGCAGATTATGACCAATAAGTAAATACTAATTATGGCAAAGCCAATAGCCAGCAGATAAATTTCCGGCTTAAGTTCAAAAACCTCGAGCAGCGGAAACTGGATGGCAAAAAACAGCCCTAAGATCAAACTCATCGAAGCTAATACCATGATCTCAAGCACAAACTGTTTCGTTACTTCTGACTTGGCCGAACCGATCGCTCTACGGACACCAATCTCCTGCTTTCGCTGATTGATATTTTGATAGAGCACCCCAAACAGTCCCAGCGCCACATTAAAAATCAGAAAGCCTCCGATGATACTAAAAATGAGGACTGGCACCACACTCAACAGGAGATACTCATCCCGCATATCGGTCATATACTTCACCTCTACATTGGACTCTGGTACGATTTGCTGCAGCTTTCGCATCAGTTGAGCTTCAAAAGCAGCACCAGTACCTGCTTTGACTTTGAGGAGGATATTGGGTAGGATTTGCTGAGGCTGCTTTTGGAAAAATACAGCATGCGGCACTCCCATTACCCCGCCCTTGTAGCGATAATTGCGCGTAATGCCCACAATCTGTTGCGGCTCATCAACATCTTCGATTTTCTCGAGGGTTTTACCAAGGGCATCCCCTGCGGGGAACAGTAGATTGGCTAAGTCTTCGGTGATGACGATCGGAATTTTTGCCATAGCGCGATCTTCTGCGCCAAAGAAGCGACCCGCAATTAGGTCCAATTGCATGGTGCTGAAATAGTTGTCATCCACCCAGTGGATCTGGGTATCGTAAGCAGTATTGCCATGCCCTACCAGGGTAGTATTTACCGAGCCGGAGAAAGGAACATTGTAGTTGCAAAAGCTCATGGCCTCGACTTCAGGATAATTGTTGATCTGCTGGCTGACGATTTCATCGATAGCCAAAGCGAGGGAATCGTTCTGCGTAGCACGATTGAACTGAAAGGTCCAAATGTCTTCATACTCAAAGCCTAAGGGCTGGAGGTATTTGTCTAGATTATTGAAACCAAAGCTAAAGACCGCGAATAGCACCAAAAAGGAAAAGAAGATTTCAAAAGAAAGTCCAAGGTGCTTGCGTCTCTGATTCCAGATGAGTTTGATTGCTTGTCGGATCATGATCTTATTCCTTTTAGCGCGTTGACGATTTGTAGTTTTGACATGCGCAAAGCGGGTAGCGCGCCCGAAAGAATCCCAAAAAATAGACAGATCAGGATCGCGAACACAAACACATTGAATCTAAGCCCCAATTGAGCATGTCGGATGATGCCCGTGGATTCGATGAGCCCCAGTGCGATTAGCGCCACCCCCAAACCAATCAGTCCCCCTATCAGCGTGATCAATATATTTTCGATGATAAACTGAACCGTAAGCTGCTGAGAATTCGCTCCGAAGGCCTTACGAACCCCAATTTCTGAGGCCCGTTCCATGATCCGGCTAGAGTTAAGATTGACAAGATTGACCGCTGGGAGTAGCATAAATAAAAACATCGCGCCCCCCAATATCCCGATTACTATTCCAACAGCAGGCTTTTTACTATTGTCAGAAAACAGATAAGAGATATCTTCTAATTTGCTGACTGCATGGGATGACATATTGATATAGCTGCCATCTATCGGATCCTTTTTCAATTCGGCGTCGAGGCGACTGACTACATCCAGGTATTCTTCTTTCATTTTGCCGATGGCAGAACGATTCCCTCCTTCCAAAACGGCGAGAAAACCCCCAATATAGTTTCGATCCCCAGTGAGGGTTTCGCTATAAGGTAAATAAAGGTCAGCATTGAGATAGCGCTGGGATTCGGCTACATTTTCGACGACTCCTATCACTTGAAAGCGATTGTTGTAGGTCTCTAGGTATTTGCCTGTTGCCAGAACGCCTTCCCCAAAATAAGCGTCTCTGGTAGCGCGTGTGATGACTACTACTTTTGCGTTTTGCTCGACTTCGGTCTTGCAATAAGCCTTACCTTCGACGAAGTCAAACTTCATCACTTCCCAAAAGTTTTCGCAAGTGATACTCCTTCGGAGTTCCAGCTTTTTGTCTCCGACAAAAGCCGTCAAACCTGCTCCGGAAGCAAAGAGCGCTACATTTTGAGGACTCTGCATCTGTTTGACATACTTTTGGATATAGTTGTAGCTGAGATTGCCGACATAGTTAGAGCCTTTGCCATCGTTGAGATTGATCTTGGAAACCATCAGGCTATAGCCGTCGGGATTTTCGGGATAATGGGTACCTGAGATTTGGTCAAAGAGCGTTGCCAATACGAGCAAGATGCCGATCGTCAGGCTGATGCCAAATAAGCTCACAAAGGTGAAGAAGCGGTTGCGCAACAATACCTTCCAGGCGATTTTGAGATAGTTTGCTAACATGATTTTGAGTTTGGGGGCTTAGACTACTTGGCTGCCATCAAAGAGTCGGATCAAGCGATCGGTCTGCATGGCCATACTTTGATCGTGAGTAACCATGACGATGGTCGTTTCTTCTTTCTTATTGAGCTCGCTCAATATTTCCATGATCTCATTGCCCATGACGCTGTCAAGGTTACCGGTAGGCTCATCGGCGAGGATGATCGAGGGATTGCCTACGATGGCTCGCGCGATGGCCACTCTTTGGCGCTGTCCTCCCGAAAGCTGGTTTGGAAAATGATCCATGCGATTGCTGAGGCCCACTTTAGCGAGCGCTTCAGCCGCCAGTTTCCGGCGTTCCTTCGCAGAAGTCTTACGATAAAGCAGCGGTAGTTCCACATTGTCGATCACTTGTAAGTCATTGATGAGATGATAGGACTGAAAAATGAATCCCAAATGCTCGTTCCGAAAACGCGCGAGTGCCTTATCGTTATAGCCACTAAAGTCAGTGTCTTTGATCTTGACCTCCCCACTAGTCGGTGCGTCTAGCAGCCCCATGATATTGAGGAGAGTACTTTTGCCACAACCCGAAGGCCCCATGATGGAAAGAAATTCACCTTTGGGCACATTGAGATTGATGCGGTTCAGGGCCACAGTCTCAATCGCTTTGGCTTGGTATATCTTTTCGATCTTGCTTAGTGTGATCATATCTTTAATAGCTTATTTTTTGGTTTAGTTTGAAGTCGTAAAGCGTAAGTTCACGGATGCGATAATAGCTCCGCCAATAATTCCAGAGAGATTGGACGTAGTCTCGCTTAGCTTGATCTTTTTCTTGGAGTGCGATGCTCAAATCAGTGATACTCAATTTATTAATCAAAAAGCGATCTTGGGCAATTTTATAGCGCCTTTGGGCCAATCCGTCTACTTCTTTGTTGAGGGCGACCTGATCGGCATAGCGTCGGAGCAGGGTCAGTTCTGTCAGTAATACTTGCTCGAGATTGATGCTATCCTGTTTGATTTCATATTGGACCAATTGGCGGTTAGCATTAGCGGTTTCTATTTGGGATTTGGCTCGTCCCCAATCCACGATGGGAAGGGAAAATTCAAGCGAGACGATTTGCTGTTGAGTAGGGTTTTGGTAGGCTTCGCCGAACGCTTTCCCGCTTTGGTTGAACCCTATGCTTCCCACCAAATTAGCCGAAAAGCCCGTCGCTCCTTTGGCTTCGGCAATCCCCATTTCCGCTTCCAAAGCACGACGCTTAAATGCAATAGCGTTGGGCAGATTTTGTCGTGCCTGAGCGATGGCTTCCTCCCGAGAGATCGCGAGTATCGGCAGCTCTTCTGGCAAATTAAGTTGCAGGCTTTGGGCATTGGGAAAGCTGATGTAAGAGCCCAATTGCAAACCGGCGGTTTCCATGTCTTGCTCCGCAAGGGCGAGTGATTTGGCCGCTTTTAGCTTTTCGAGCTTGAGTTGGAGAAGATCGTTCAGCGAAGCTTTTCCCATCTGATACTTCTCCTCTGTAATCTGGTAGATGGTATCGGTATTGTGCAGATTGGCTTTGGCGATTTCATAGTCAATCTGAGCTATCATTTGCATGAAAAACAAATCCAAAGAATTGAGGGCGATGTTTTCCATATTGGCGAGGAACTCCTGTTGCGATTCTTGATAGCGTAGCGGTTCTATTTGCTTATCCCACTTAAGCGGGTTGAACTGAAACAATGGCTGCACAAAGCCGAGCTGCAGAGGGCTGGCGTTGTAAAGGATCGTCTCTTGGCTAAAGTCATCCACACGCTGCAAAGCCGAACTGATAAATACCGTAGCGCCAGTCGCCGCAATGGGTTGACTGAGGGTCAACTCAGAATAGATATTGCTCTGGAAGATGGGCAAAAACTGAATTCCCCCATCTGGTTGTCGGACTTCTTGTGAAATGCGAGAGAGACCGGGCAAGCGACCATTGAGGCTAATTTGTGGTTTGAGGCTCGATTGAAATGAGCGCCACTCCCAATAGCTGGTAGTCTTACGAGTTTCGGCGTTCCGCGCAGCGATGGCCCGAGTCTGCCCCATCATGATGATATCCTCTAGGCTGTAATTGCTTTGGGCTGGGAGGAGAATCACAGAGCTTAGAAGACAGAAGAATAGGATTATTCGTTTCATTTTTTCCTCCCCCTTTATCCCCCTCCGAAGGGGGATAAAAACCTTCGGTTTGGAAAACCATCTCCCCCTTCGGAGGGGGCTGGGGGAGGAATGATTGAATGGCGTTTTCATGGCTAGTCTATTTTGATTTCGGTGCGGGAGGCGTAGCGGTCCATATTGCTGATGATGACCTGCTCGCCGGGACTGATGTTGCCTTCGATTTCGACATATTCAAAGCTGCTGAGGCCCACTTTGACCTCTCTTCTGACGGCGGTGCCATCTTCGATCACAAATACGGTTTGTTGTTGTCCTCCTTTGAAGGCAGGGCCATTGGCGACGCGAACAACTTGGGACTTAGAGGCGGTTACCACAAATACTTCCACCCGCATATCTGGCCGCAATAATTTGTGGTCTCCTTGGTCTAGCTCAACCTCAAAGGTCATGATGTTATTTTCGACGCTGGGCAGGATATTGGCAATCGTGCCTTCGGTGCGTACTTCGGTATTGAGTTGCACGATCACTCGCATGCCTCTTTGCAAGCGGTCCATAAACATATCTGAGCAGGTACCTACCACTTTGTAATGGCTCAGATCCGCCACTCGGGCCAAGACTTCCCCCGCTTGAATATTGGTGCCTATATTGGCGTTGGCCCAAGTAAGAATGCCGGGACGAGAAGCGTAGATATCAGCGCGATCTAGCTTGGCTTTGATACTTTGCAAGGAGTTTGCCTGAATATTGTACTGGATTTTCAGGTCCTCAATACTGGCTTCTGTTTGCTGCTTTTCGATGCTGAGATCATATTCTAGTTTGCGCTTGTTTAGCTGGGCAATCTTTAGCTTTGTTTCGATCAGACTAATCTCCTCCTTCGTACCGCCACCGATCTTTTCTAAGCGTCTGGCATCTTCCCATTCTGCCTTTAATTGAGCAATAGTCAGGGCTTGCGTAGAATCGGAGATCTGTAAGGTGAAATAGCTTTTCTCTAGCTCTAAGCGCAACTTCTTCACGCTATTGGCCTTGAGGCGGAGCTCTTGCTGCTGCCTTTGGTAGTCCAACTGGGCAAAGGACTTATCCAATGCCATGATGGACTGATTGGCCCTAACTTCTGCTCCGATAGGTAGCAATACTTTTTGGATAGTTGCTTGGATGGGACTAGTGATCACCTCCTCAAAAGCGGGCTGCACCAAACCACTGGTCGTAAGCGTATGCGATACAGTCCCTAGTTCCGCGCTAGCGATCAATAGACGATTTCCATCGATGCTAGTGCTAATCCCCTGACGTAGCAAATAGATGGCTCCACTGACAGCAAGCAATCCCCCTATCGCAAGGAGGAGCATTTTCCGCTGGCGCTGGTTTTTGTGTTTCTGAGAGATGGCTCTGTCCATGAGATTGTTTTGTTTTGTTCCTTAATCCCAAGGGATGTGCCAGAACGCAACCAACTAACAATCAGGCACTTACAATACAACCTCAATAAAACCCATGTTCGACTTTAGGGTAGATGTTCGGAAACGGGGCATAAAAAAG
>JBCAWW010000185.1:0-8435 GCA_038534415.1 Bacteroidota bacterium
CCCACTGAAAAACCCCATAATAAATTCCCTTCAGATGATAATTTGGCAAGGAAAAAATCAGACCTCCCATTAGAAGTGAAGGTCTGTCCATCTAACTGGCTTTCCTTATGAACAGAACCACCCAATACGATTTCACCGCTTGGGCTTAGTCTCAGTTGAACAGAAAGACTACCCAGTGATTTCCCCCAAACAATGGAGCCATCGGGTCTAAATTTCAGGAGGGCTCGATTACTACTGCTTTCCCCTTCTAATAACATTTCCTCAGGGCCGGGATCAATATCTGTTCCAGGAGACATTAGCGCTAAGGCATATATATTGTCATCCTTGTCTATTTGCAGATCAAATATCGAAAAATAGGCACCGGATTGTCCGTAATGAAAATGCCAATCCGGCTCTTGGGCTTTTATGGAGCTAATGAGCCCAAAAGCGACCATTAGTAATAAAGCTTTTCTCATGTCTAAAGAATACTTTTAGCATTTAAAATTCAGTAATAAATCTATTGAGAAACTGTGAAGCCAATCATTCCCAAGCTTTCGACCTTGGCCTCGATGCTTTGACCCTTTTTGAGGTAGACGGCCGAAGTAGCCGCCCCAGCCATGAGGTAAGAACCCGCTACTATGGGTTGTCCATGTTGGTGAGCAAGTCTTGCTGCCGCGATGACAGACTCCCAAGGATCACCTAAGATTGCATCTGAATTGCCAGATTGTACGGTTTCACCGTCTATAATCAATTCGATGCCTAGATTGCTGAGGGGAGTATGCTGACTCATCCAGGGTCCCACCACAAAGGCCGCAGAAGAACAATTGTCGGCGATGACATCTTCTAGCGAAAACTTAAAGTTTTCATAGCGGGAATCGATCACTTCTAAAGCAGGCGCAATCCCATCGATGTATTCGGTCAGTTCGCTGCGTTTGAGTGGCCAAGGCAAGTCTTTGGCTACGCGAAAGCATATCTCAGGCTCTACCCGTGGGTGAATAAAAGCCTCCATATCTAGCGTCCCACCACTATCCAAATACATTTGATCGGTAAGGCGGCCCCAGATCATATCATGGACGCCCATTTGTTCCATTTTAGCTTTGCTGGTAAAGCCAAGCTTTAGCCCAATTAAGCGTTCGCCGCGAGCGTAACGCTGAGCCAAAGAAAGCGCTTGCACTTCATAAGCATCATCGACAGCAAGGGTGGATTCAAGACTAATTTGAGGAGTAGCTTGGGCCTTAAAAGCAGCTTGGTCCAAGCGTTCGGCGAAGCCGGCAAGTAGAGACATAGGAAACTAAGTTTTGCCAAATATAAGCAGTAGCTTTTGTTAAATAAGGTTAATTGAACAACCTCAGGTGCTTTTGGCAGTATCACCTATTAAATGCCAATCATGAAAAAAACCATTTTTTATACTGCACTCGTCATAGTTGCAATCGCAGCTTCGCTCTTTATTTTCAAACCCAAGCAGCAAGCAGCCCTTCCAGCAGTCGCGCAAGTGGAAATCGCAAAGCCTGAGCTCAAAGAAAAAGTGTCTATGCTGAGCAGCGATAATAGTAGAGGGTACTATGGAGATGCGCTGGAACAAGCTTTTGAAAAAGCGCAACTTGATGATCCTGCCCTTGCCGCCAAAGTCAAGGAATGGACGGAGCTCCGCAACGAGCTTCAAGGGCAAATATCTCAGTACCATGAGGTAATCGAGTATTATCAAAAATATGAAAATGCAGCCCAGCAAAAGATCCTACAAATCAATGATTCGACTCAAAGGCCAGCCCTTGAAGCGAAGATTGAAGCGCTGAAACAGCAGCCTGAGCTCAAGCTAGCAGTGGCAAGAATCAATGTGCTGAGTCAGCATTTGGGAGATGTAGCAGATTATATGACCCAACTCAAAATCCAGAGTACAGTGGACTATATAAAAGAGGCGGTTACTTATGCGCCCGATGAGGCAAGCCAATTTGAAGCCCTCGAAGCTCAGGTTCAGGGATTTTTATCCGATTGACGTACTCGTCTGAGCACCACAAATAAGATTTGAGGATCATAGGCATCATCTCCACTACCCGTAAACTCCATTTCTAATACCTCCCAGCCATCGGCTTGATACGCTGCCAACATCCGAAACAGATAAGTATTGTCATATCGCCCCCTGATCTGATAATTCGCTTTTTGGGCATCACGCTTAAACTTATCATCGATTTTATTTAGGGAGTCTTGTGAGATTGGAGGAGTGGGGATCGTGTATATACGCACATTGCCAGGAGCTTGAGCGCGCCGTTTTTTTTCACTGGCAGGGAGTTGGGCTCGGTCTTCGGCCGTAGGAGATTGCAATACAGTCTTGTTTGACTTAGGCCTTAAGGAATCAAGCTTTGCTTGGGGCGCTGGCGGATTAGGAAACTGGGGCGTTTCCCTTTGACTAAAAATTTCAAAGCGATTGGTCTGATAATAGCCGTCGGTCAGATGTACGACTTGCTTTCGAGATTGATATTCTACGACGATGGAGGCGTATTCATAGCTCGTTTTATTGGACAAAGGGGCGATATCGGTCTGCGAATAAGCGTTCTGCGCTAGCAGGCAAAAACCGAAAAGAGAAAAAGTAAAAAATCTTTTCATGGGATTATGCTAAATAGGGGCTGTGTACGTTGAGATAGCAGTAATTAAAGTAGCATCCAATAGACAATGAGCATGCGTGTTGTTTAGCTGAACAATTGCGAAAACGGAGTTTAACATAGATTTCATACCCGATGTTTTCTCCTCCACGTGGAATTGTCTAATTTTGCCTTCTAATGAAAAAACTCCTCACGCTTCTCTGTTTGGTTTGCGGCTACATTTTGGTCAGCGCCCAACTACCTGACGTTTTTGACGAAAAGGTCACCACAGCAGGTAATGTTTCTGGTACAGTCACCAATCTTGGCAATGTGGGTAATGCCTTCAGTGGTAGCTTCAATATTTTGCAGTATCCTTCCCTCGAATACCCGGTAGGAACCAATATTGAGCACATTTTTGACGGCGGTCTCTGGGTGGGAGGCTTGGTCAATGGGCAGGTTGCGGTTAGTACTGGTGCGGTGGACGATGCCTCCGGTTATGCGACAGGCAAGGCCGGTTTTGAGTTTACTTCTAAGACACCGCTCGCGGAACGCTCCTCTCTTTTTGACAGTCCGTTTTTCACCCCTGATGCGATCTCGCATCAAGATTATGTCTCTACTTTTTCGGACTCTTCACTTTCCTTTTTCAACGGAACCACCAATTTACCGATTGCCAATCACTTGACCCCCTTAGGGATTGAGGTCGAATATCAGGTGTATAACTGGAATTTTAGCTTCGCTAACTTTTTCGTCATCCTCAACTTTAGCATCAAAAATGTCAACACCGTACCGATTGATTCGGTATTTGTCGGTTATTGGATGGACGGTGTGATTCGCAATGTACAGATTACGCCTCCCGGTGGTACTGCCTTCTTCAATAAGGGCGGCAATGGCTTTATCGATAGTCTCAATATGGGCTACGAGTTTGATGCCCTTGGAGACATTGGGTTTACAGATAGTTACTTAGGCCTCAAATACTTGGGAGCGGAGCAAAACGGCAATTGCCCGACTTCTCCTAATTTTAACGTTCACTACAATACATGGCAGTTTAGAAACTCAGCCGACCCGCTCTTTTTCTTCCCTGTCAATGACCTCCAACGTTACGGCAAGATGGCCAATGGCCTCAATTTCTTGTCTAGCTGGGATGACATTCAAAACAACATTTCTTCTGCCAACAACCGTTCTACCCTAGTTACTGCAGGCCCCTTTGTGAGCCTCAATCCAGGTGAATCTATAGATGTAGCTTTTGCGATGGTACTGGCAAAAAGAAATTTTGACGGCCTCCCCGCTTCGGCAAACACTCCCGCCCAGCGCTCCAATCTCATCCAAAACGCAGGTTGGGCCCAAACGGCTTATAATGGAGAAGACGCCAATGGCAACTGTATCTTAGACCCAGGGGAAGACCGCAATGGAGATGGACGCATTAGCCGTTTTATCCTTCCTACCCCTCCTGATCCTCCCAAAATGCGCGTAGTACCGGGCGACAATATCATCGACGTTTATTGGTCTGATAATGCTGAGCGTTCGGTGGATCCGATCTCCAAATTACAAGACTTTGAAGGCTACCGCTTATACAAAACCGCCGTAGGCTTTGATGTACAAGAGACACAAGATATTCTCGCTTCGCTCGACCTAGTAGGAGAGTGGGATATCCCCGGCAACACGATTTCTTTTGACGCTGGCTTTGAAGGAGCACGGCTTGAAGAACCCATTACTTTCGCGGGTGATACGAACGAGTATTTTTATAAATACACCTTTGATGGGGTCGCTAATGGCTGGCAACACGTTATTTCGATGACGGCATATGATAGCGGGGATGAAACCAACAATTTGATCTCTTTGGAGTCAGCGCCATTGGCCAGTACCAAACGGGTATTTGCCGGCAAGCCGGCCAACGAAGGTTTTAATAATGGAGATCCTTTTGTGTATCCCAACCCTTACTATGCAAGTGCAGCCTGGGAAGGAAGCAGTTCGTTTGAAGAAGATCGCAAACTACTTTTTGCCAATCTTCCCGCTCATTGCGAAATCAGAATTTATACTTTATCAGGAGACTTAGTGGATGTCATCCAACATGACGAGGCCTACGATGGAAGCGATACTCGTTGGTATGACACCTATTCCAATACTGAAGAAACCGTCTTTTCTGGCGGAGAACACGCCTGGGACCTCTTGTCTCAAGACAACCAAATTATTGCCCGTGGGCTTTATCTTTTTGTGGTGATCGATCAGGATACCAATGACAAAAAGCGTGGCAAGTTCGTGATCATTAAATAATTCGTACCAAAACCTCATTTTACATATGAAAAAACTTTTCCTCCTTCTATGTTTGGGTGGAATGCTGAGTGGCCTGCAAGCGCAGGATACTCTCTCTATTCAACAAATCCAGACTGTAACTGCGAATGATCTCGCAGCATGTATTGACACTTCGTTTTATCTCGGCGATACTGTTTACACTTATGGTGTCGTCGTCCAAGATGGTGGTCTTGCACAGTCTGCTGGTGGCCGTAACCTTTGGCTGCAAAATGGTACTGGGCCATTCTCTGGTATCGATTTGTACACCATTGGGGTTCCGACTCCGGTTCCCGGAACGGATGTACTCGACCTTTTGGCTGGCGATTCGGTCGTTGTCAAAGGCCTTATCACTCGCTTTGGTAACGAAACCGAAATTGTACCACTTGATATCGCTGTAGTAGGTGCTGGCAAAACCGTACAAACTCAAATCGTATCTGTAGGCGATCTCAATGACAATGTACAGGAAAACTTGCCTGACACTGGCGAGCAATGGGAAGGTTCTTATGTAACCCTCACCGACCTCACCGTAACGGCAGTTAGCTTTTTCTCAGGCGGTAATCGTGTAAGCTTCATTTGTGCTGATGCTCAGGGCAATTTGATCAATATTTCTGACCGCTTCCTCGTACAGCGTCTCCCTGCCAATGGTGGTACCTACGTCCCCCCCAACACAGGTGATCAGTTTGACACCATCCGTGGAGTAGTTGCGCATTCAGCGAACGGTTGCTTTGGTGCCAACGGACGTGGTTATGAGCTTTATCCGCATAAAGCGGAGGACTACGTAGCTGCTCAAGGAGCTTCTTCTCCTTTGATTTCCAACATCAGCCGTAACCCAATCACGCCAACTTCTACGCAGGATGTAACGATTTCTGCGACGATTGAAGACAATGACGGTACTGTCTCTATGGCTACTTTGCACTATGCCGTAGGCGTAAGCAATAACAGCTTCTTGACCGTACCGATGACAGGTTCTGGTTCAACCTATACCGGCACCATCCCAAACACTGCCTTTAGTGAAGGGGACTTTGTGAAGTATTATATCACCGCAGAAGACAACGATATGTTGACTTCAACTGTACCAGATATCAACAACAACTTCAATCCTCTTTTCTTTGCCGTTCGCGACAATGGTACTACCATCTTTGATGTACAGTTTACGCCTTATGAAAATGGCAACTCTGGCTACACTGGCCTAGAAGTAACTGTAGAGGGTATCGTTACTGCGACCGCAGATGCGAATGACCTCGGCTTTGTCTATATGCAGCAAGAAACCGGCAATGCTTGGGCAGGTATCTCTCTCGTGCAAAACGCTCAACTTGCTAGCTTAGAGCGTGGCGACAAAATCAGTGTACGTGGTACTGTAGCAGAAGACTTTGGGTTTACCCGCATCGAGGATATTGTGACAGTAACTACCATCAGCACAGGCAACGCTGTACCTGCAGCAACAGATGCTGACCCCGCTTTATTCTCAGATTATGACTTCGCGACTACTGAGCTTTATGAAGGTATGCTAGTGCGTCTTGTTGCGCCTAACAATGCCGACATTTATGTAGTAGACGAAAATGCAGATGATCCCAGCAACTTTGCCGAATACCGCGTAGGTAGCGATCAGTTTGACCCAATGTCGGGTACTCGTGTACTTGCAGGCCGCGTTACTGGTAGTGCTTTTGGTTCTTTGGCTTTCTCTTATGTCAATGACACTAGTTGGGCGACTAACTCAGGTGTGATGACAGTACCTGCTTGTCAGGTGATCGTTGGAGATACTATGGCTAGCCTAACGGGTATCATGTACTATAGCTTTGGTCAGATGAAGCTGCTTCCTCGTAATAACGAAGATGCAGAGGCATTTTCTGGTGCGAACTGTGTCAACGGTGTGAATAGCATCGAGGACGAATTAGCTGGCACCAATCTCAAAGTGTTCCCTAATCCGACTGCAGCTGCGCTGAACGTTCAGTATGATTTCCCTAAAGTAGTGAGAGCAGAAGCTATCATGACTGACCTGATGGGCCGTCGCGTTGCGCAACAGGACATCTTCAACCAAAACGGTACGATTCAATTTCAAACCGAGCAGCTTAGCGCGGGTACTTACCTCCTCAACCTTCAAGTTGATGGTGTGGTGATCGCTCGTCAAAAAGTAATGCTTATCAAATAATGACCTTTGTGAACCGAATCATCACAAATAGTCAGCAAGAGTTATTGGTCAGCGCTCAAGCATCTGCTTGGCGCTGGCCAAGCGCTTTTGTTTGGCTAGCCATCATCGCACTCTTTTTTACCGCCTGTGACACAGGTAGTCCGCTCGACAACTTGCCACCAGATACCAAAATCTTTGTGGAACAAATCGATCTGAGCGGCACCAATCGCCTCAACAGTGTAGTACGTCTGCGCTGGTCTGGAGAAGACCAAGATGGCTATGTCAAAGGCTACGAACTCTCCTTTGATGAACAAAGCTGGGATTTTGTACAAGAGACTGATAGTACCTTCAAATTTGATATTCCTGTAGGTAGCGATACCACCGATATCAGTTTTTATGTACGCGCGATTGATGATGATGATGCGGCAGACCCTAGTCCAGCTTTTTTGAGCGTTCCGATACGGAATACTCCCCCCAGCGTCCAATTTGATTCTCTGACCAGTATTCCAGATACAGTCTTGTCAGTATGGTCAGTTTTGTGGCGCGCAGAGGATCTAGATGGCAATGAGACCTTAGATTCGCTTTTTATTCGCATCAACGATGGCGCTTGGTATCCGATCGAGCGTTTCACCACTTTTGCGAGTTTTATCCCAGAGTCTCCGATGCAGGCTGGTTCCCAGAACGCTCAGCTCTACCTTGGGGCAGAAGCAAATTTGCAAGACAATCCCTTGCAGGATCTACGCGTGGGAGCAGACAATCAATTGTTTATTCAGGCCCGCGATATTGCTGGTAGCTTGAGTCCGATTGATAGCTCAAAGGTATTTTTTGTCAAACGCCAAACCTCAGACTTATTGGTCGTAGATGCCCATGGTTCTGCTACTGCTGATGCCCTCTATCGTTCTAGTTTACTCAACCTAGGCATAGGATATGACTATTATCCGATCACAACCCAACTTCCACCTTTTTGGGATCCTACGGTTGGATTTTTGTTAGCCTTGTACGACAAGGTCTTTTGGTACTCCGACGGCGAGCAATTGAGTGGTTTGGGAGAGCGCATCGCCATGGAAGTAGGTTCGATTCAGATTCAAGAATACCTTAACCAAGGTGGCAAAATCTTTTTCACGGCCAAGTTTTCCAATCCATTTCCTAATGCTGATGTACCTAATCAGTCTACAGTATTTGGCTTTTCGCCGATGGATAGTCTTTCGACTTCGTCTGGACAGGCTCGTTTGCCTAAGGATAGCCTAGCCGTTCCCCAAGGGGACTTTGCTAACAATTTTCCCGTTTTGGAGTCTTCGACCTTCATTACTGGAGCAGATCCTTTTTACTCCAAGGACCCAATCAACGACATCTACAGAGGCCAGATCGCCAAAGTAAATAACTGGGTAGGGCCAAGCACGATAGCGGCTCGTACAGTATTTTCCAACGGCAGAACCAATCAGGTATTTTTCTCAGTGGAGTTG
>JBCAWW010000186.1:0-8430 GCA_038534415.1 Bacteroidota bacterium
GAGTACTATCATAACATTGCCTCTGACGATTATGTCACCTTGACCAACATCATGGAAAACCAAGCAGGCCTCACCCAAGAACAGGTCGACCAATACAACGAAATCATCCAGCGCCTACAACCAAAGGAGCAAAAACTGGTCAACGAATATAGCGAGGCTCGCACCGCTTTGATGCGCAAATTTGTACCGGATCTAGAGGTCGCCAAAAAGTAATCGATGTAAGTATCGGCAAATTTTGCCTTGTTAAAACGCATAGGAATTAAACCTTTGTACTTGCTTCAAGTCCAAAGAAAATAGTTTGACTCCTATGCGTATTTTTTTGCTAGCCGCTTGCCTTCTTTGTAGTGCTACGAGTATTGCTCAAAGCAATCTATACTACCCGCCCATCCTCACCGAAAACTGGGACACAGTCTCCCCTACTAGTCTCGGATGGTGTCCCGAAAAAGTAGACAGCCTCTTAACCTTTCTTCATCAAAAAAACAGCAAATCCTTTATTGTCCTGCATCAGGGCAAAATTGCTGTCGAAGCCTATTTTGATGACTTTGAAAGGGACTCAGTCTGGTATTGGGCTTCCTCGGGCAAGAGTCTCATGGCCTTTTTGGTCGGTATGGCGCAGGACGAAGGATTGCTCAGCATCGAAGACAGCACTTCTCAATATCTGGGTTTGGGTTGGACGGGAAGTACTCCCGCTCAAGAAGGCGCCATTAAGATCCGGCATCAGCTGAGCATGAATACGGGCCTGGATGATAATGTCGCGAATAAAGACTGCCTCATCGATAGTTGCCTACAATATTTGACTGATCCCGAGACCCGCTGGGCTTATTACAACGCCCCTTACCGTCTCCTCCAAGATGTAGTCGCCAATGCCTCAGGTCAAACCATCAATGCCTTTACTCAACAGCGGATGTTGCAGCGAATCGGGATGAAGGGGCTTTGGTTTAATTATGTTCGTTTTGGCCGAGCGAGGGATATGGCGCGCTTTGGGCTTTTGATGTTGGGCGAGGGGGTTTGGGATGGCGACACCTTATTGCATGATCGCAATTATTTCCAGTCCATGATCACGCCTTCCCAAAGCCTCAATCAGTCCTATGGTTATCTCTGGTGGCTCAACGGGCAAGGCAGTCATATGCTACCCACGGTGCAGTTTCAGTTTCAGTCAGATTTGATCCCGGCTGCGCCGAACGATTGCTATGCCGCCTTAGGCAAAAACGATCAAAAAATATATGTAGTCCCGAGTCTCGATCTAGTGGTAGTGCGCCAAGGCAATGCTTCTGGCGATAGCCAACTGGCCGTCTCCTCCTTTGACAATCAGCTCTGGGAGCACTTAAATGAGGTTTTTTGTAGTGCAAGTACCCCTATCGAATCTTCCTTCGCAAATAGCGAATTGTTGCTATTTCCTAATCCGACGAGTGATAGGCTTTCCATTGCATGGGAACGCTCAGTCGCCGCTCCTAGTACGATTAAGATATTTGATCTCCAAGGCAGGATGCTAGTAGAGAAAAGCGTTCCCGGAGGGCAAAACGAAATCCAAGTTGAGCTCAAAGAGCTAAAAAGAGGCCTCTACCTAATCCGATGGGAGCAGGATGGAAAGTGGGTAAGTGAGAAGTTTTGGAAGGATTAATTAGGCCAATTTACTTGCTACAGCTCTAGCCGTCATCTTGCAAAATCTGGCGAAAGCAAAGAGCCTGATTTATGCGGGCTCTCTACATTTTATATCATCATAAGATCCCGGATATCATTTCATGATTCCGGAATGTCTAGCTTTTTTTCAGGCTGATCAATAATTAAAACGGCAGACCAACCAATAATCTAATCTCAAATTTACAGCATTAAAAATGCTAAGAGATAAGCGTTCTGCGAAGCAGAAACTTTAAATGAGGCTTAGATAAGCACTACAGATTGATCAGTCGGGACTAATCCTTTTTATGCCAGAGAAATTAACCCAACTCCTCCAAAAGCACCTCCACAATCCGATCCGTTGCTTTGCCATCCCACTTAGGCGGGATCTGCCCATCTTTAAAAGTACCTGTACGGATGCGTTTGATTTGCTCCTCAAGCAATGTCACATCAAAAACAGCCAGTTCATTGGTTCCCAGCGTGATGGTACTCGGACGCTCAGTGCTATCGCGCAAAGTCAAACAAGGTACTTGCCTAAAGGTGGTCTCTTCTTGTATGCCACCGCTATCGGTAAGCACAAATTCGCAATGTGCGATCAAATGCTGAAAAGCAAGATAATCCATCGGAGGGCCCAATACGAGATTATCTATGGCGGTCAAATCGTCCCAAAGATCATGCGTTTCTAAACGATGCTTGGTACGAGGGTGAATCGGAAATACTAGGGTTGTCTCTTGGCAAATAAAGCGAATGACATGAAGCATTTTTTCTAGTCCTTCGCGATTATCGACATTCGCCGGGCGGTGCATGGTCATGAGCACAAAGGATTTGTCCTCAACCCCCAACTCTTTGCGGATAGGAGACGCTTGAATGGCATCATCAAAGGCAACCAAGGTATCAATCATGGTATTGCCGACGAAGAAGAGTTGAGCTTCATTTTTGCCTTCGGCGATGAGATTGTCCCAGCCTGATTGCTCGGTAACGAAAAACATCTCCGTGATTTGATCCGTCAGGATGCGATTGATCTCTTCTGGCATACCACGATCGAGACTACGTAGGCCACTTTCCAAGTGAGCGATTTTGACGCCATGCTTATTAGCCGCCAAGGCTGCCGCAAAAGTAGAATTCACATCTCCCACGACGACGATGAGGTCAGGCGTCCACTCCTTAAACACCCCAGAAAGCGCAATGACAATCTCCCCCATCTGCTCGGCGGGAGTCCCATTGGAGATTCCTAAATAGTAGTCTGGTTCTCGCAGTTTTAACTGATCAAAAAACACCTTAGACATGTTTTGGTCATAATGCTGCCCAGTATGCAAAAGGCGATATTCAAAGTCTTCCGGATAACGGTTGAATACCTTGTCAAACTGCGTAACTTTGATAAAATTAGGTCGAGTACCGACAACGATGAGAATCTTTTGCTTCATGTGTGGCAATTTCGGGAAAAACTTTGCATCTGAAGCATGAATTTCAAAATTTCCCGACATGAAAAAAGTTCTGGTCATTTGTTATTATTGGCCACCTAGTGGGGGTGCCGGGGTACAACGCGTACTCAAAACCTGCAAATACTTACGTGACTACGGCTGGGAGCCGATTGTATATACGGCCAAGGATGCTGCCTATCCGATCCTAGATGAGACCTTAGAGCATGATGTAGTCGATGGTCAAGTAGTATTGCGAGGCCCTATTTGGGAGCCATATGAGTTATACAAACGCTTTACGGGCCAGAGCAAAAAAGGCCGGGTTTATTCAGGTTTTCTCTCCGAAGACAAAAAACCTTCGATCACCCAACGTCTAGCAGTCTGGATCAGAGGAAATTTTTTCATTCCCGATGCCCGCAAATACTGGATCAAGCCCTCGGTCAAATTTATCGGAGACTGGCTCAAAGACAATCATGTTGATGCCGTTCTTTCCACTGGGCCCCCGCATTCGGTACATCTGATCGCAAGGGGCGTCAAGCGTAAGCATAATATTCCTTGGATTGCTGATTTTAGAGACCCTTGGACCAATATTGATTTTTATGATCAACTCATGCTCACTAAGTGGGCTGATCGCAAACACCATAAGCTGGAGCAATCCGTCGTAGATGAGTGTGATAAACTGGTCACGGTTAGCTGGAGTTGGGCGGAAGAATTTGGCAAAATGGGCAAGGAAGATGTGCGCCTCGTCACCAATGGCTTTGATCATGCTGATTTTGAAGAAATTTCGGGTGAACCTGGTCCGGCCTTTTCCTTTAATCATATCGGCTATCTCAATACAGATCGTAATCCCGCGCTTTTGTGGCAAGCCTTCGGCGAACTCTGCCAAGAGGTCCCTGGACTAAAAGAGGATCTCAAGCTTCGTTTCATCGGAAAAACCGATCAGGTTCTCTTTCAGCATCTTGAGAAAAACGATCTTATGGATGTAGTAGAGCGGGTGGACTATATCCCTCACTCAGAGGTGCTGCCAACTTTGCTTAGTTCTCAGGTACTGCTGTTGCTCCTCAACAATACGCCAAATGTAATGGGTGTGGTTCCCGGCAAAATCTATGAATACCTAGCCGCCAAACGTCCAGTATTGGCAATTGGTCCTGAGCAAGGTGATTCGGCACGCATTCTCACCGAAACAGGGGCAGGCATCGTCTGTAATTTTGAGGATTTTGAAAAGATGAAGCGAGAAATTTTCAAACTTTACCGCGCTTTCAAAAAAGGGGCACTAAGTGTCGAAGAAGCAGATATTGAGCGCTTTACGAGGAAGTATAACGCTGGTTTGATCGGTGGGATATTAGATGAGATTACGGCTTAGGGTAGCGGCCGGGCTTTCTTCTTTTACCGCGGCGCGGAACGCTTATTTGAATAGTTGAATGTGTGGTCTTCTTCATGATCTTTGTCCTTTTGTTTTAGCTACAAGAGGACCAAAATCCCGATGAATCGGGAAGTCAGCCGCGAAGCTGCCTCCCGAGTCCCGAGACCGAAGGATCGGGAACAAAGCCAACACACATCAAAAAATGATTAGCATGCTTTAACTGATTGCTTTTGAGTAAGTAATTGAGGTACGCAAAAATCACCCTCTAGGCCAAATGTTTAGCGTTTGATTGGCCGATGCTCCCTGATAAATAGGGTCGGATCGAGGTAGCCATCGGTATTTTGGCTATAGCCTCCCCCCAAGGCTAGGCCCACTTTAGCGCGAATCTCCAGATGTAAATGTGCCCAATACGCCCCATTCGCATTGCCAATCGTAGCGATTTGATCCCCGCGTTCGACGAAGTCGCCCTCCTCTAACAAGATTGTATCTAGATGTGCATAAAGAGACTCCACTTGTCTCCCAGCACTATCAAGTTGATGAACGATACGCAGCACATTGCCCCAGCCACCCCCAAAGTCATTCGCCTCTACTACTAAACCGCGGGCCACACTATAAACCGGATCACCCAAATCGCTATTCCCACCACCCCTACCATTCCAATCATCTCCCAAATGTAAATTTTCACCAAAAGGCTGGGCATTGTAATACTTTTTAGCGTCTGGAGGTCCGACCGGGAAATCAAAGCCATCAGCAAGGGGTAGCGTGGGTTCGGCTTCAGCGATCACAGAGACAGTATCTATGGGCGTTTGATCCTTGGCTTGAGGACTAGCGCTACCACAAGCACAGAGAAAGAGGCAGAGGTATTTTATATAGCGAGGCTTCATCAATCACTCTAATACCCATTTTCAAAAAAGTAACACCCCAATCCCCGCATTAAGATTGACTGCAAAAATACCGCGTAGCCTGCGGATAGCGATTTGATTGAGGTAAGGGGTCGGATCGGCCATCCGACGCGCATTTTCGCCACTGAGATTGAGGACAAAAGCCGTTTGGATACCAATATGGTAGGTAAAATGCTCCCCCAACATACGGCGAGTGCCCAAGGTAAAGGAAACCGCTAAGTCTTGAACACGCTGGTCTGACTCAAGGGGGACGGGAAATTCATCGCGGGGATCCAGCACTTGATAGGAAAGGTATTGCAATTCCCACTTTTGGTAAGGTCCTAGAGGCGCCAGATTGCCTCGGCGTAGGAAGCGATAGTTTTTGAGCTGGAGGCCAAGCGTATAGCCGTTTATGTCTAAAAAACCCGTTTGACCTTGGTAAAGGAAATTTTGACGTGATTGGAGAAAAGAAGCGTTCGCTCCGAGCGAAATCCGACGACTAATTACTCGATCTACTTCTAGCCCGACACGCCAATTAAGTTCTAATTCGCCTTCGGGTTGAAAAACCCAATCCGCAACCGCAGGAGAGAGATTGACATCTAAATGGATGGGCCATAAGCGCCCTTCATAGCCCGGTATCTGAGCCGCAAGCGTTTGGCAAGCCAAAAAGGCCACAAGGATAATGCGATGTAAGGTCGGCATTACTTACCTAGGCCAAAGCTACCGCCTCTGGTTCCACGCATCAAATAGTAGGAGCGGAAAGTCGTACGTAGACAATCCCCATTTCTATTTTGATAGTAGTCGGGGCAGCGTTCTTTGATTTCGCTCATGGTTTGCTTGTCCATTGGGCCACCTACTCCCCAACCAATGGTGGAGCCAGCGTAAACCGTAAGCCCAAAGGCGCCAAAAACGAGTAAGACTAATATTTTGGAAAGTGCACTCATGTTGTAAAAATTAACGGCCACTACGACTCCAGGCAATCGCCATCGGAATCAATACGATCAATAAACCAAACACGAAATAACGCGTCAACCATACGTTTTTGCGGATACTTACCATTACTTCTCCTGGAGGTATGTTATTGGCGCTATCTCGCAAAATTTGCAGATAATAAGTCCCGTCTTCTTCTAAGCGAAATATTTGGCTGCTTTCATCGCTGGACTCTACCCAGGTGCCTTCATCATCGCGGCCTGTGTAGTAGTAAAACTCACTATCCAAGGTATTGATAACCTGTTTTTCACCATCTAGCAGATAGGCAAACAGATACATTTCGCTATTGGTGCCGATCTTTTTGGCTTTCATTTGAAAATTGTAGAGCGCCTTGCCTTCGAGCTGTATAGGTCCAACCAATTCGGGCGCTTGATCACTCACCTTTGCGGGATCAAATGTTCGACTATATACCTCTGAGCCATCAGATACGGCAGAATACATCATGCCCAGTAATAAGAATAATGCGGTGGCAGCGGCGATCCTAAAGACATAGCCCCAGTTAGCCTCCCTTTGCTTTAGGGCTGCGATTTCGTCATTCCCGGCAAATGCCTCTAAGACTTTGCGACGGGTGATCGGCTTTTCTCTAAAAAACTCAACTTCTTTGATCGAGCGCTGGTTTTTGGCCATTCGCCATTCGACCGAATAGTTAATTCCCCGCTCCTTGAAAGTAGCAAAACGGATCTTATCGCCTTTTTTGATGCGATAGTTTGACTCGCCTTCAAAGAAAATCACCTCAGCATCTCCATACTCTCTTACAATCTGCTTGGCTTGCTTTTTGTAAAAGCTCATGCGCTTGTTTTTGGGCATGAGGGAAGGCGTTTCGGGCACGATCTCTTCTGACCACCAATAGCCTTCTCGGTCTTCAACTAGGTATTTGTAGGTACGAGAAGCATCCATGAGCAGCCACTCGTCATAGACCCAAACTTCGTCTGAATAACCGGTTTCGCCTTCTTCGTTATAGTACTCTTTATAGCGCATCCGCCAGCGTGTACGGGCCAGAATTTGATATTCCTCCCCATCAATCACGCCCACTTGCCCAAGGCGTATAAACGACATCGGCTTTTGGCGAGATGGATTGCCGAGCGATTCAAGGATTTGATGAGTTTCAGATTTGAGATCCAAAACTGAACCACAATAATTACAACAGATATACTGAGCGCGTGGATGTTTAATGCTCAGTGCATTGCCGCAATTGACGCAATCAAACTGCTTGACAGAAGCTAAATCGGCTTGTGTTTTTATATTCGTGCTCATATCAGTTTAGCTCTACCTCCTCTAGTTCAAAGGCTTGTCCCACAAAAATTACTTTCTCATCAGGGAGCAATTCGACACTAACGATTTTGCCTTCCCAAATTCCGTCCACAAAGTCAGCAGGTTCGCCGGGTACAATCCGAAAGGGTAATTCTCCTTCTCCGCCATTGACTTTGGCGGTAGACTTGGAGGTAATAAAGACAGGCTCCCAATTATCGTTGAGATTGCTCCAGTCCCCTACCTTTACAGCGTCCAATGATAAGGATGAATTGATCTCCTTTTCTTGCCTAAACAAGACAAAAGAACCATCATCCTCTTGGATCCAAGCCCCTTCTCCATCATCCAAAAACTGGATGTACCACTCATCCCAAAAACCATCTTCATAATCAATACGGAGGCGACCTAAAACCAAAAATTCTCGGCCAAAATAACGCCCCGACTGTCCGATCGTAAATACCGAACCATAATCTATCAATAGGTGCTTTTCGCCCACTGCTTGCAATGATTCAGCATTGACATGGCTCGTTTGGTGACAATAGCCACAAACTAAGGTTCTTGCTCCGGGTGTTTTTTGCTGTATTGGAGCCCCACAAGAAGGACATTCAAATTCGCGCTGAAACATTGACAAAGATTGAATTGATGAAAAGTGGAGATTTTGACGGATTGCATACTTAGACACAAATCAAAGACGGCAAAATATCACGATGGTTGTATAAAATTGTCTTCAACAATTTATCACAGTTTTGGCCTAGCCGCAAATGCTTTTAGTTTTCCTGAGGACAAAGTGGGTAGTATTTAGTAATACAAATTCGTGTTAGGTAAAGACTCAATGCTCTAGTTACTAATCTTTTATTTTTCTGCTTCGCAGAACGCGGAGATTATTGGTAAAAAGATGGGACGATTGAATTGT